>JAZOTG010000269.1:0-11920 GCA_045657505.1 Kiritimatiellia bacterium
TTCTTGAGCATCTCAGCCTTCATCTCAACGGGATCCTTCCAGTTGTTGGTAGGACCTGCGTCGATCTCGCGCTGAGAGCAGATGAATGTACGACCCTCGACACGCGCAACATCGCTCTCATGGGAACGGGCGAGGTAGCAACCGGGGCGAAGCTTCTGGTTGAGCTTGACGAACTGGCCGTTCTTGACCATCATCTCGCATATATCAGTATGCTCTTTCTTTGTACCCTTGATGACAACAACCTTGTCAGGGGTGCAGAGCTTGTTCCACTTGTCGACCCAAGCGAATACCTTCGCGTTGGCGAATTTCGGCGTATTGGCCATGTTTTTTTACTCCTTAAATTGCCCTTATGGGCGTTTTTGAAAGCATATTATATATAAGTATATCAAATCGTCCGTTATCGTGGTAGTACAAATTTCATTATTTTTCTTTAGAAAGCTTCACTATTATCATCTTATCAATGTCAGGCATCCAGTTGGCGTCGTTTGAAAGGCGCACCGTATTGATGCCGGCATTGAGCTTTGCGCGCACGGAAACCGTTTTGATGTAATCGACATTGTTTATCTTTGTCAAGGGAGTTGACACGCGGACAGGCTTTTCTGCGTTTACCGTCAAATCAAACTCGCGGTCGCTACTTGAAAAATAGTCAAACGACAGCATGTATTCACCCGCCTCGTCAACCTGCACTTCCTTCCAGATCAGATCGTTCGACGGACGTTTGCCAAGATATCTTGCTAAAACGCCGCCGGAAGCTCCGTTAAACGAAGAGCAATGTGCCGTCCCGGCCTTAACGGGATTGCTTGTGGCCTGATAATCGGTCAAATACGCCGTCTCAGCCTCATACACCTTGCGGACAAGGCGGCGCTCGGCATCAAAACGATAAAACTTTGAACTGCGCGGCGGCACTTTCACATGAACCGTTTTCTCGAAGCAGCCTATATCGCCCTGCTCGACAAGATCGAACACGTCAATAAGCCCGCCAAGGTCGAGAGCTTCCGACGATACGGCCAGCTCCTGCTCCTTGTCGGTCGAATTGTAGAGGGCGACATAGCGGGAAGTTCCAAACCGCTCATATGCATCCTTCACGAGCACATACGCTCCGCCATCACGCTGCGCAACATACGCCTGGCAGCCTAAATCGTTCTGATTGACGGCCAAAAGATACGGGTTCGTAATCACCTTCAATGTGGATTCGGGAATTGTGCGCACGTCACAGCCTATGAGCAGCGGAGAAGATAACATGCACCACATTCCGAAATGCGTCAATTCTTCCGCAGGCGTAAGCCCCACGTCACCGCGCTTGCCGAATACCGTCTTCATCTTGCCCGCAAGCTGCCCCACCTCAAGCATGTCCATGTCGTTATAGTGGCCGGGCTTGGCATACGCGCTATAATACAGATTAATGCCGATGAGCCTGCGGATAGAATTCCAGTTTGCGCGGATGTCGCCCGTCGTACGCCATGACTCGGCGATATCGGCGGCCCACGTTCCGGGAAACGCCCAGCAGCATATGTTGAAGCGCACGTCATTGCGGCCCGTCGCTTTAATGGCGTTTGCGATTTCCGTGTAACGCTGCTTTTTGTCAAGTTTTAATTTTCTGCCTCCACACCAGTCGACCTTGATGAAATCAAAACCGAGATCGATAAAGTGAAGTTTACAGTCGGCGGCGTCATGACCGTAAAGCCCTGAGCCCAGACCGGTCGGATCGCCGTCAACGCTGTTGCATGTGTCGGCTCCCGCGTCGGAATAAATACCGCCCTTGAGCCCAAGCGCGCGGATGCCGTCTATTACAGGCTTAAGCCCGTTTGGAAAGCGCTCCTTGTGGAATTTAAGATTACCGTCCTTGTCATGTCCGTCCTGAAAACCGTCGTCGATATTCACATACACGTACCCCGCCTCTTTAAGGCCGTTGGTCGCCATCGCCCTTGCGGTTTCAAGTATTACGGTTTCGGTAATGCCTGCGCCGAAAGTGTTCCAGCTCGACCACCCCATCAGCGGGCGAATTTTCGGATCCGCCGCCGGAGGGATTTTAGCAGCATCAAGAAGCATGGCGGCCCGTGCCGCAAGCTTCTCCCTGCTCGCGCCCTCCATACGCGAAAGATTCACGTAGGCCTTGTCGGCGGAAAGATCTATCTTAATGCGCTTATCACATTTGGGGCACTCACGAAACTCGACGCGCGAATCAACAGCCGCATGAACATTCACCGCCGCCATTGCAACGATTATCGCCAACACGGAGGTGCCGCCGCATTTCATCTTGTTTTCTGTATTCATCATCTAATCCTTATTGTTTTTTTGCAAATGAGTCATCGTTCGCTGCGCAGCGCAGGATCAAGCCTGTCGCGCAGATAATCGGCAAGATGATTGAATACGAGCACAAGCACAAAAATCGCAAGCGTTGTAAATGTCATCTCCCACCACACACCTTGACAAAGCCTCCTGCGCGCATTGTCGATCATAACACCCCAGCTTGGCTCACCCTGTACGCCTATTCCGAGAAACGAAATAAACACCTCAGTTGATATGGCCGACGGGAAACGGATTGAAAACTGGATCAGAATTATGTGCGCGACATTTGGCAGTATGTGGCGGAACATTATGCGCATATGCGAATAGCCGAGCGTCTTTGCCGCCAACACATACGCGCGCGAAGCCTGCTTTATAACCTCTGCACGAATCGTCCTGCAAACGCCGACCCACGTCGTAAGGCCTATGCCGAGATAAATACCAAGCAGCCCCTGCCCTACAACGAGCGATATGGCAAGTATGAAAAGCAGGCCGGGCATCGACGCTATTGTGGCCGACAGCCAAACAACGACGGAATCTGTCTTGCCGCCGAAATATCCGCCAAGCAAACCGAGCAATACGCCGAGCGGGATGGCGATAAGGGATGTCATTATACCCACATGGAAGGCGATGCGCGTACCCTGTACAAGGCGCTGCCCGACACTGCGTCCGAGGTTGTCGGAGCCGAGCAGGAAAAACTCCTCGCCTCCTGCGCCGTCAGATGAAGGAGCCGTGCTAAACGGAGGAAGATAACGCGCCTGCAGATTGACCCTGTTGTAGGAAGCCGTCTGATCCCGCCCTTTGGCAAGATGGTACTGCACCTCACCGAAAACGGCGGCGATAAAATACAGAACAAGGACGAACAGCGAAAGTTTAACAGAAAATTTCAATTACGCAACCTTCCATTCTTCGGGGAGCACCCCCATTGCCGTTTGAACAACCTCTTCAAGCGTCAGATCGCTTGAATCTATTTCAATGGCGCCGTCAGCCTTTTTAAGAGGTGCATATTTTCTCGTGGAATCTATTGCATCGCGTGCAAGGAGCGAGGCCTTCACCTCGGCGGCGGACTGATTTGCAATACCCTTGTCGACCTCTTCCTTCTGGCGGCGGCGGGCCCTTGCGTCGGCAGAAGCCGTCAAATAAAATCTGGCGGGCGAATCGGGGAATACCGCCGTTGTGATATCACGCCCTTCAACAACGAGATCGCCATACCTGACCATATCCCTGAGCAGCGCCGTAACCTTGTCGCGCACAGGCTTTTCACGGGCGACCTTTGACGCGTTGGCGTTTATGTCGGGCGTGCGAATGCGCTCACCCGGCTCCTCTCCGCCGACGTAATAGGCTATCCGCCCAAACTCGGGACGGCATTCAATGTCGACACCTTCGGCAGCCTTTCCTATTGCAAGAGGATCGTCCATGTCAACGCCGGCCTTGAGACATTGCCATGTGATTATGCGGTACAGCGCGCCGGAATCGACATGAAGAAACCCTAACCTCTCGCCCAATATGCGCGAAACGCTTGATTTGCCGGCTCCGCTCGGACCGTCGATAGCAATTACCCTGCTCATTTTGAAGCTTCCTTTACAATCTTTTCAGTCTGCACCTTTTCTGCACCTGCACCGGAAGAAACCCCCGCTCCGCGCGAACAGTACATGTAACCGCACAGCGCAATAACGGCGATGAGCGCGGCTGCAAGAACATACGGTATTATACCCGCACGGCAACCGATACCCCTTGTAAAATCGGCGGCGCGCTTCATCGAAAACGCCATCGGCCGGTTAACAGCCCAACCGCAGGCGTTGAGTATAGCGCCTATATCGCGACGGCGCAGTTTGAACCACGTCAAGACAACACTTGGAAGCGACACCACAAGCAGAAGCGCGAGAAATGAAAGCGCCAAACGCAGAGGGCTCATCCCTGAAAGCGCGGCCATTACCGAGGCCGCCGCCGCGCCAAGCATTCCAATGCCTATTCCGACTGCCGCAACGCTTGAAGCGAGTGTTGCGCCGCTTGACTCCACGCTGCGCGCACTCTTTTCATGCGACATCTGCCCGGTCGCCTGCTTGTCGCCGAGAAACTTCTTCGTCATCGACGAAACGCCCTCGGCCATTTTCTTCCACGGTAGCCAGAACGCCTCTAAAAGCGAAACCTGATTTTCGACAACCTTTGTGATGACGGCCTCCCACTCCAGACCGTCGCGGTCGTGAAACACTCCGTTACGGCCGGGATAAAGCCGAGAAATGGCCCCCCTTGTGACAACTGCGCAAATTGTCCGCACTTTGCCTGCAGCCGGCCTCGTAAGCTTCAAATATATTACGCAGCAGTTGGAGCGGCCCGAAAGCGCGCTGTGCGCGGCTTCATTCTCGACATCAAAACAGAGCAGCATCTCGCGAGCGTCAATGCGCAGAGTCCCCGTGAGAAACATCGCAAGAGAATCCTTTGCATAAAGGCGCCTCATGTTCACGAAATTCTCAAGGAACTCAAGAAGCCCCATCTTATAGCGCAGCAGCCGCTCCTCGTCGTCAAGTTTTGCGACCAGTCCGGCGTTGACCACAGGTTTTGAGGCCTGATGTGCCCGGTACGGAGCAAAAACCTCCTTCAGTCTTTCCCACGCCAGCACATCAAGTGAGTCGACATCTCCCAAAACTCCTTTTACGCATTTTTCGCGCAAATCGGCAAACGCCTGGCGGAACACCGGATTTATACGATTGTCGAGAGGAAGGGTTTTGTCGGGCTCTTCCATCACAAGCGGCACATCCTCGGTCAAAGCAAAGAAAGCGTCAACCGCCTTTTCTACAGCAGCAAGCGCGCCGACGGCCTCGGCCGTAGAATCGCCCAGGACGGCGATCTCGGGGCTACGTCCCTTCTCTGCCCATTCTGACAGCGCCTTAACATCGCCCTCCGACGGCGGCACAGCGGCAAGATCGGCTCTTTTTGCCATCACCGCCTCAAGTGATGCGGCGTCATCCTTTGACGGCGTAAACAGCGAATTCAAATCGACGTTCTTAGACTTGAGAAAATCAACAGCCGCAACCACATCTGAAATTCTGATGCGGCCGTCGCCGTCGCTGTCCATGAATTCAAGCATCCGCCTGTCAAGGCGCACCGACGAAACAGGCATGGACATGGCCATAAAATGCTTTCTGTCAAGAAAAGCAAGATTGGCTATGTCCTCGCCATTGTCCAGCCTAACCTGCTCGACGCCTCCGGCCGTGAACCATCTCCACTTGCAGGCTTTCATAAATTCCCCCGTTGCGGACATTACGAACGCTCGGCGTTTCGACGCTCAAGTTCCGCACGGTACGCCTCAAGATCGACATCAAGACGGGCGACTCCCGTCTCGACGGCGGCTTTGGCGACGGCAAAACTCACCTCGACAAAAAGCCTGCGGTCAAACGGCTTGGGAATGATATACCCTTCGCCGAACACAAGATTTTCATCAGGATAGAGAGCGGCAACATCGGCGGGCACGTCGGCGCGAGCAAGCTCGGCGAGCGCGTTTGCCGCCGCAACCTTCATTTCCTTGTTTATCGTGGTGGCCCTCACGTCGAGCGCTCCGCGGAAAAGATACGGGAAGCCGAGAACGTTGTTGATCTGGTTTGGATAGTCGCTGCGCCCGGTCACCATGACATAGCGGCGCGACTTCAACGCCTCGGCGACTACTGCCGGAGAGATTTCCGGGTCGGGGTTTGCCATTGCGAAAATCGCAGGGAATTCGCCCATCTTCTTCACATCTTCACCGTCAAGAACATTAGCCGCCGAAACTCCGATAAACACATCTGCGCCTACGAGGGCCTCCTTGAGCGTCATCGCCTTTGTGTCAACGGCATGACGAGCCTTGTACGCATTCAAATCGGTACGGTCTTTGCGAATGGTACCCTTTGAATCGCACATTGTAATATCGACGACACCTGCCGCCTTGCACATTTCACAAATGCGGATTCCGGCCGCGCCCGCGCCGTTCATGACAATCTTGAGGTCTTTCAATTCCTTGCCGGCGAGCTTGGCGTAATTCATCACGCCGGAGAGTGAAATAACCGCAGTACCCCACTGGTCGTCATGAAAAACGGGAATGTCCAGTTCCTTGTCGAGACGGTCTTCTATTTCAAAACATGCGGGCGCTGCGATATCCTCGAGATTGACGCCGCCATACTGCGGAGCAAGAGCCTTTACCGCGGCGATAACCCTTTCCGGGTCGGTCTTGCCGGTGGAAGCTCCGCCTGCGCGGCAGCAATCAAGCGGCACGCTCCAGGCATCGACATCGCCGAACGATTTAAAAAGGACGGCCTTGCCCTCCATTACGGGAATAGAAGCAAGCGCGCCCAAATCGCCGAGGCCGAGAATGGCCGAACCGTCAGAAACCACAGCGACAAGATTGGGCTTGGCCGTACACTCATAAGCGGCATTCTTATCGGCTGCAACCGCCTTGACTGCGTGTGCTACGCCAGGCGTATACGCAAGGCAGAGATCGTCCTTGGTCTTGAGAGGTTTGGGAAGGCAGACCGCCACCTTGCCGCCTTTATGAAACTTCATCACCGATTCTTTATCGTAAGAACTCATTAATCACTCCTTTTAATTGGCCGCGGAACCGCCCAGCGGCACTTCGTTTAAGTTGAATATAGAAAACTTTATCCCCGTTGAGGACAAAACCTGACAAACATTCTTGAGCTTTTCTTCGGGCAGTACGCACGCGATGACAAGCGCATCGGCGCGTGTCTGCTCAATCACCTCGCGCACCCTGCTGAACGGACCGAAAACCTTCACGCCTCCGATATAGCGGCCGTCAAGAAAAACATCGTCATCGATAAGCCCGACGATAAATCTGTCGTTGACGGTCGAACCGCGCACCAGTTCGCGGCGAAACGCCTTATACCTCAGCCCCGAACCGTACACAAGAATACGCGACGCCCTTTTTCCGCGCTCTAAACGGGAGCTGTCGGCACAATAGAACAGATCTCGAATGAAACTGCGCGAAATGCGCAGCAGCGATATTGCCACGAATGACAAAACCGGATACATTACCGTCATTGCCTTGAGCTGGTAATTGTATGCCGGAGAATAATACACCGCTACGCTGCCTAAAATGCCGCCGACAACACATGCGACCAGCAGCCGATGATAATCTGAAATCGTTGCGCGCGACCAGACGACAGAGTAGATGCGCATGAAAACA
This sequence comes from Kiritimatiellia bacterium, assembly GCA_045657505.1. Classification (GTDB taxonomy): domain Bacteria; phylum Verrucomicrobiota; class Kiritimatiellia; order RFP12; family UBA1067; genus UBA1067. The sequence continues at coordinate 7,460 of JAZOTG010000269.1, forward strand.
AGCAGTAGGAACACGGGGAAAACACTGAGAGGCATGCCGGTACTGAGCATTATGCGGCCAATGTTTATGCCCAGCGCCCACAAACAGAGGACAAAAACGAGAGAAAGCAGAATAACGTCGCAGAGAATGAGAAACGGCACCGAAAAACGGGCTTTGGTACGGCGCAAATTGTAATCGTTGCTGCGCGCCATCACATTCAAAAAGCGCCCTATATCCAGCACCTCCACACGCGCCATATCCTTGAGAGCCACCACGGAAGCGGTCAGAAACGCAAAAAGCCACAACCCCGCCACGCGCGACTCCATGACAACGGCCAGTACGCCGAAAGCGACAAGAGTCGACGACATTATATAAAGAATCCATGCCGCCTTGCGCTGATTGAAGCCGACCGACCTTAAAATACGATGATGAAGATGATCGGTGTCGGCCATCATTATTCTGCCGTTGGAACTTTCACTCGAATCGCACCTGTGAATCATATGCCGCAATGTGCGGCGGAGAATCGCCAGAAACGTATCGAAAATCGGAACGCCCATGGCGAGAACTGGAACACCGAGAGAGACAACCATCGACTTGGGGGCATCGGAAACGAGTGTTAAAAACGCAAGCGTGAAACCGATAAACATAGAACCGGTGTCGCCGAGGAAAATACTTGCCGGATTGTAGTTATAACGCAGAAAACCAAGCAGAGCCCCCGAGAAGATCACGTACGAAACAATATATGTTGCGCCGTCGCACAAGAGCAATACACCCGCCATGCCGACCGACGCTATTAGTGCAAGCCCGGAAGCCAAACCGTCGAGCCCGTCGATCAAATTAAACGCGTTTATGGCTCCTACCAGCCAAAAAACCGTCAACACGCAATCGAGCGCCGCCGGGACTTCTGGAAACATATTGGAAAAACCTATACCGGCCCACCACCAGGCGAACAAAGCCACGAGTATTTGGCAAATGAACTTGACTTTAGGCTTCATGCCAAAACAGTCGTCAACAAAGCCAATACCTCCAACAAGAAGCGAAAGAACCGCATATTCAAAAAACACGCCGTCGCCCATTCCGCGGCCCAGAAGAGACGATTTGCCGAAGAAATAAAAATAAAACGCCGACGAAATCAGGACGCCCGCAATAAGGGCGATGCCGCCGCCGCGCGGGATGCACACCTTGTTGATTCTGCGGTGATCGGGCCTGTCTATCATGCCCAAACGTATATTGAGCCTGCGTACGGCGGGAACTAAAACCAATGTGATGGAAAGTGCGCTTAAAAACGCAAAAAGATAAGGGAGTGCTTTTAGAAAGAGCTTTTCCATCAGTCCACCATCCCTTTCAATGCAAAAAGCACGGCATCAAGCACGCTGCCATCGGACGATGGGATCAGAACCGTGACCATAGCCCACCTGTCAATGCGCCCGTTGACAGTACGATCCCAGATATCACGCATTATGCGGCGCTCATGAGCGGCCGTTCTAAAACCATCCTGGTTGACAAAAGTGTATGCAAAATTGGCACCGGCAGCCGCGCCGCCTCTTGGCAGCAAAGGAATCACCGTCCATTCGACACCGCCGGCATCGGCACGATACGACGCGCCCATATCGAAGCCCTGCGACGGAAGACATAATTCCGGACGATGCAAGGAAGACTTGTTCACACCGCTAATGACCGTTGTGACGTGAAACCAGAAGCCGCTTTTGGCGGAATACCTGCAATGGGCGACATTTGCTCCACGCAGGAGATTGGTCTCGGCTTCAGACGGCCCGCTTATTTGCGTTTCAAAGTCGCGCAGCTTTACAAACTCCAATATGGGCGGCTCGGCCGCAACAGGCTCGGGAGCCATCCTTTGAAAGACCATCGTTGATATAACAATAAGCGCGATAATGAGGGAGTAGACAAACGAGCCAGTGCCGCATATCACCCTGTCGCAAGCAGCAGGATTATCACGAGAGGGAACGGTATAAGGAATTGACGATATAAGCGCGGAAAGCGCAACCATAAGCGAAATGGCGACTGCAAAAACGACAAAGCCTGAAAAATCGTGATAGAACCCAACGGCAAAAGCGGGAGTTGCAAATTTGGCTACTATGCAAATTGTCATAATACGAACGACATTCGCAAAAATCGCAATAGGGACCGACAGCACAAAAAGCGCCAGACGACGCGGCCATGACTGCAACGAAAAATAGCCATAGCCTACCGAAATCGCAATGAGGGCGAAAATAGAGCGAAGACCGCTGCACGGGCTCGCTATATCGATGCCGAAGGGTGTATCGCCCGTTAAAACGCCAGGCATGACTATCATATTGCCCTGACGAACAACATCTATGCCGGCTAACGTTAACGCCCCCGATGATACGGCACTGGCAAACAACCGCAAATGAACGGTAAGAACCGACAGATATGAAGCCATCGGCATGCAAAACAAAAGGCAGCCGACGGGAAAAAGAAGCCTCTTGGCCGTATTACCGCCAAACATTGCCCACGGAACGGCAATCAAAAGGCCGATAAACGCCAACAGTTCAAAACGCACCTGCAAACCGCGCACCCCGAGAACGCCAAGGAGCAGAAAAGGTATGATTGCAAGCGTACCGGGAACACTTGGAGCTCCAAGCGATTCGTACAAGGCCTTCCTGTCGCGATAGATTACATAAAGGGAGAAAATCGGCACGAACCACGCGTAATCCATATCTTCTTCAGGAGCCAAGAAGATATTCGGCAGATGATTTAGAAGCATAGAACAAAAACCTGCGACCATTGCCACAAAAACAACAGCAGCAAGAGCAAGTCTTGTCTTGACTCCACCTAATCTCATAATTGCCGATATAACACAAGTCATCCCGTAACCGAGACGAACAGCGACCTTTCTTATTTAAGGTTAATGATATCACATACCGACTAATATCGTCAACCTTGAAAACTGCGTTATCCTAATTAAATCACAAGGTTCACACAACTTCTTGCAACATTATGAATAGTTATGGCGAGACTCTCATTTAGCATGGCAAGCCGGCTCATTCCTTGAATAATGCGTATTTTATGAAGTTTATGTAGGCAGAGCCTTCGCCCTGCAATGCATACCGCCGCATACATTAACCGGCCGAACCCAAACGCCGCGAAAACGACGAACATGTTCGGCCGGCAGCAAACTTAAACTATTACCGTAAAGCCCGCTTAGCGCACGCGAATACTAAAGCCTGTCAACTGCTTGGCAACAGGGTAAAGATCTGCGTATGCAGCAGCTTCGACAGATGTCCAGATGCCCGGTGTAAAGCGCAAATCGCGAAATGCCGCGCCGCAGGAAGCATCCGTCAGCTCATGGAAGTCTTGCCCGCCCGGCACCTCATCCCATATTGAGCAGTAACGGATACGATCGTGAAGAATGCGGTTGGCGGTCGTTGGATCGGACGTAGAGAGTATGCCCTTCCATTCGCCGTCCCAATAGATGCTAAACACACCGGTTGCCCATGTTTTATCGGCGTTATTATTGTCATTTGTCTTCATATTGCGGGCGTGAACCAGAACAAGAGTATGAAATTCGTTCACCGTATCGCCTAAGCCCGTGAGCGTTATGCTGTTTCTTGTTGGCCAGTTCTTGCCGCCGCCCCAGTTTTGCGCAATCGCAAGACGAAGTTCGCCTGGATTAGACGTTGAGGCCACAACAACGCTGATTTTAGCGCCTTCATCAACACCGCCAAAACTGCACAGAACGCCGTAACCGGAAGCGATTGTCCCGGGACGAAGCGACATTGCGGCAGTCCAATCTCGATTAAGGCCTCCATCTATAGTCCCGTACCCCGCCTTATCCGGGAAGCATGCCGAACTTGAACCATTCGGGCCGGAAACGGCCGTTCCCTTACCGATTATCGGATGAGAGGCTGCATCGTGATAGCCGGCTCCCTCCACCGCAAGTTTGCCCTTTGAAAAATCATGGCGGAACGTGTAGTCGGCAATGCTGCCCACTTCGGCGGTCGCGACGGGATACGCTGACGCGTAAGCTGCTACCTCTTCGGCGCTTAAAACACGCGTATACAAACGCAGGTCGCGAAACGCCAAATCCATATTGCCCGACATGTCGATGTATGGAGCGCGGTTCTCCCAGCCCGCTCTTCCATTAACCTTCTCAAACGGCCCACCAAAGGTGAAAGTATTCCTGAACTTCTGCGTCATGCTTTTATCGGCATCAAACGAACCTTTAAGCTCGCCATCTACATAGACCGTCACGGTGGCACCCTCAGAATCGTTCTTGTAAGCCGTGCATGTTGCCACAATGGTATGGAACGTGTTAGCCGTATCTCCGATGCCCGTCACTTCAAAAATAGACGGCTCATTATAATACTGACCGCCCCATGTCTGACGCGACGAAAGCACGATTTTTCCGCTTGTCGCCGAAGAAAGGAAGCACAAATCGCGACTGTTCTCCTGACAGCGCCCCGAGCCGATTGAAAGAAAGACGCCGCGCTCCGTTGTGCC
>JAZOTG010000270.1:0-5651 GCA_045657505.1 Kiritimatiellia bacterium
CATTATTATACTCCTTTTTATCCACTGTCGCAATGTGCCACAAGGAATAAAAGGTTATGCCTTTGGTGTTAGGTGAAGGTTTTAGGTGAACAGTGGAATTATTAATCTTTGCGCTACGCTTATTAGCTTATTTCCTCAAAAAGATACCCATCCATTGTTCACCTTCACCTCAAAACTTCACCTACCAGCCTTCAGGCCCTTCGGCAGGTTTTCTGCAAGCCAAACCCGCCTCTATCAAAGGTCATTCGCCGCCCTAAGCGATATAGCCGAATTCCCTTGCCCTCCATCGGCTGAAATTAGCGCTATTATATCACTTATTCGTTGGATATTCTTCCATTAATTCCTCGGCAAGATAAGTCTCACTCATGCAATGCATATTTGAAACTCCATCTCGCATCAACTCGTAGGTCCAGACGGATTGCCTAAAGCAGTCGCCACATTTTCAATACAGAAAACCGCGAACTCAAGTTCTCTGCGGTTAGTTTAGAGTTACTAACCACTAACTGCTAACGACTAACCGCTAAACACAAACGGGAATGCCGACCGCTCACAACGATCGGCATATCGTTTCAATCAGTCATCTTCTCTTCCGTTCATTTTTTAGTTACTGATGTGAAAATGGTTAAAGAGAAGCAAAACTATTTCGAGTTGCTTGAAACGCTTCTATTTTATCGCGCAAAGAATCCACCTCTCGCCCTGAAGCAAGTTATTCTTCCACCATTCAGTGCAATCAAATGCATCGCGATTCATCAACAAAATAAATCCGCCCACTTATCTCACAATAACAGAGAAACCGCTGAGAACAAGATCATAGCCAAGACCGTCAGCAGTCTTGATCAACCTGCAACCTTTATTGGGCCTCGTCCCGGCGGCAAAGTCAACAAGAACACTCGAAAGCATTTCTGCAGAGCCGACCTTGAACAACGGAATCTTGCCACCGACCGATTGCAGATCAATACCGCTCGCATCAACCAACATTGCGCCGGAGAGATACTCTGTGACGGTGAGATAGCCCGTACCGCTCGGCTTAAACACTGCGCCCTCGGCCATCGTCAGCGTAGGCGTCGTCCCCTTGCCGGTGATTGAACCGGTGACGGTGAGGGTATGATAATTATTATCCCGCGTTACGGCACCGTTTAAGATCAAGTTCTTTACGGAGAGGCGTGCAGGTTTGTCACAATGATACTTGAGTAGAGACCACCCGGCACCTTCGTGAATATGAATCGTCCCCTCGGAGAACGTTGTCGAAACATCCACATTGTCGTAGTCTTGTGTCGACCACACGGACGCCCCCTCCTGTATATCGATTGTTCCCGTACCTGAAATCAGGCAGTAGGAGATGGAGAAGGCTCTATTGCCTTTCACGGTCAAGGTATTGCCGCCGAGATTGAGCTTCAACTGCGCGTCATGCCACTTAAGTCCCATCGAGACGTTTCCATGGGAAGTGTCGATTGTCGCGTCGCCTTCAAGTGTCAATGTCGTTATCAATGACCACTGATGCGCCGAAATGCTATTATTTAGCCCCGGATTCGCCGCAAGAGTGGCACCTTCTTCCAATATCACCTTGTTTTTCTCGCCAGTGTTTGAGCCATTCTGAACGTTGCCAGTGTCAAGCGTTCCCCCATTCCGCACTCTGATGAAGGAAGATCTGTTGATCGGCCCGAATGATGTGTCATTGCCGAACTTCACCGTGCCGCTATTGATGACCGCCGTGCCCGTGAAGCCCGTATTGCTCTTTGTCATGGTAAGTGTGTTGCCGGTGCCAGGATCGAGCACGAATGTGCCGGCACCCGTCAAACCGCCGTCAATGAGCCCCGCAAGACCCGAGCGGACCACCGTCGCGCCGGACGCGATGTCCAACCGCTTATAAAACAGCGAACCTTTGCCCGCGAATGCAAGCGTCCCGCTGCCCGTAACGGACAATCGGGCCAACATATGATGCTCCGTTACAGCTAATGTCGTTTCGCCGGAAATTTTTACCGTCGCGACATCACCCTCCGTCGGAACAGCGCCCGTTGACCAGTTTGCGGGGTTGTCGAACAGGTTGTCGCCAGCAGTGTTGTTCCAGACGGCCGCGCCACCAATGACAAGATCAGTCCCTGATTCAGAATACAGAATTTCATCGTTGACGGCATCGTACATGCCCGCTCTGCCTTCTTTCTGACACGGCGTCATATCTCGCAACAGAACGTAGGTGCCGTCCACGCCGTTCGTCTGCCAAATCTTCGCACTGTAGCAGCGGATAGACGATCCGTTGGCGAGACTTCCGTTCTCATTGGCACCAAACAAATACATGGGATTGTCCGAAGAAAGAAAATCGCCCTGCGCCGAAACGTCGCGGTACACATAGCCGCCATTATAATTTCCGCCAAGAGCCGTAACGTTATATTTCCCGTCTGGCGTCATCTCGGTGGTAAAAGTATAGTCCGTCGATTTATTGATCTTTCCATCCAATTTTGAGTAGGTCGGATTTGGCCCACCTGCATGATTGTATTCGATGTAGCATTGGACACTGCCACATCCAGCATACATGTACCAACCATAGTATGCCGGCATCCAAAAACGCGAACTTGCCTTATGTTTGCCTGTTCCAAGAACGACCATCGTTGACGAGGGGGAATCGTTCACCCTCATCTTCACCTCTGTCTTTGTGCCTGTTTTTGGACATACGCCCGTGTTGATGTATTGTTTGGCCGTGGACTCGACATAGGCCACCTGCTTCCTCTCGAACTGCGGCGTCACAACCGGACCGGCCTCCAAGTCGGTTCCGCTGCCGGAAAAGAAAATTTTTCCGGATACGGTGTCCCAAAGCGCCGCGCGACCGTACCGCATGCACGGCCTAAAGTCGCGGACAAGCTGATACTCGTCGTTTGCGTCAATCTGCCAGATCTTCAGCCCGTAAATCGTCGCAGAATGAAATTCGTTGGCTGTTCCGGCATTGTTGTTGGCGAAAATGTAGAGATTCCTGTCGATACTCATGGATTTTCCGAGGTTCCGTTCGACCGTGGCCGCTGTGAACGCACCGCCGGAAACGACTATTTTGATGTAGCCGGTTTTAGAGAAATCGGCCGTATAGGTGTACTTCGTATTCTTAGGCTGCCTGTCATTCCCGATATTTTCCGTACGGACGCTCGCGCCTATTTCGATATAGTTGTCGTTACCATTGTAATAATAACCCCACCAGCGTCCGTCTCTGATTTTATGGAAGCACATCGCGACTCCGTCTTTTGCACCGAGAATGGTGTGGGTATTGCTGTCGTCAACCTGGCTGCTGAACACGATTTCCGCTTTCGTGCCTGACTTGGCCTTTATCCCCGTATCGACAAACTGCTTCCCCGTGGATTTCACGCATTCGAGCAGGCAGTCTGGCGTCTCAAGAATGTCGGACGCGGGATTTTCGTCTGCGGCATATAAAAAACCGGCTGCAAGCCCTACCAACAACAAAGTCTTATATTTCATAACACCAAACTTTCTTTTTGTGCAATGTTTTTTTGTTTAACACGAATAAACAGATTGAAAATCTATCGCTATTCCATAAGCGAGTTTCTAATGAAGTATACTAAAAAAAAAACAAAGCAAATCAAGAGAAGAAGTCTCGGTTGTTTTTCATATGGCAACTGCATCATTCCTTGAATGAAATCCCTAAATTAAGGGCAACCTTGCGAACAGAGTTGTTTCTATGGTGATTAAGCATTCGCGGCCCTCCAAGCTTCTTATCATACACCACTAATGAAGTTGAGCCGCCCCCGTCCATATTCATCATATCCGATGCGCCAGCCGCCAACATGATATTGTACAACTCAATCAACCTCGCTCCAAGACTGTATTTTTTCTGACGGCCATCAATAACGAGCAAATATAGGTACCTGGAGTCTTTTGAAAGCCCGAAAGCCGTTCGAGGATGCATATCCGTTCTGCTGCAAACTTCTGTCGCGACACCATTTTTTGCAATCACGTCAAACCCCGGATGGACATGTGCTAAACTTGAATGGTGCCTCGGTTCGATTTTTGATGTTATTTCAACCTTGCCATTTTTATATACGACAAAGAATGCCCTGCCTCTTTCTGCCTTCTGCGGACACACAACAACACCATCTGAAACAGCCAAATGCATAATCTCCGCCCAAGTGTGTGTCCATGGAGCGCACCACGGCACCCAAGGAGCGGTATTTATCGCAATTTCAAGATTATGACCTTCATTGCGCTTGCGCGTCATAAAATCAACCGTCTTTTCACGCTTTGTGCGTATAATTTTGACTTGATTCGTGTAGTCAGGCATTTTCTGACCCCACTCCTTCGCACGCTCCGTCGTCACAAACTCTATGCCGGGTGTTTTCAAATCCACGCGCATCATCCAACCTTCTATGAGGCGTGGCTCTTTTAAAGATATTTTTTTTATTTTTACACCCTCGCGAAATTCTTCAGCATTCTTCCAATACGACTCGTCCGTCGCAAAACCGCAAAAAGCAACAAAAAGAAAGAGAGTAAAAATTATATTTTTCATGAATGTCATAACTTATTGGTATGCTTATCGTTATCAAGGAAGAAAGTTCGGCCTGCAGAACGGCTAATTAAACGAAAACTTCTGACATGTTCCATAAAACTGTCTTTTAGCGTGCAATGATTATATCAAATATAAAACTGCTGTATCAATCATACAATACTAATAAAACCCCGACCATTATTCCCAATATGGATTTATACCCTCTTATTTGTTAAAATTGACGGATGAAAACATTTGTAATTGCAATGGACAATGAGGCGGACTGCCTCATATCAAACCTTCAGAACACCGTCGAAAGCCGTATCTGCGGCAGACGCACAGTGCGCGGTTCACTCAACGGCGAAGATTATTTTGTCGTCGTTTCGGGCGTCGGCAAATCAAATGCCGCTGCCGCCACGCAATTGGCGATCATGGAAACCGAGGCTGACTGCATCTACAATATCGGCGTTGCCGGCGGGCTTGAACAGTCAATGAACATAGGAGACATATACGAAATTTCCTCGGCTGTCCAATACGATTTCGACCTTACGCAAATCAATGGTACGCCGATGGGTACTCTTAACGAGCGGGCATCACCTTTTATCCCATGCGCTGGCGACGGACGCTTTGAGCGCAAAATCCTTGGCACCGGCGACAGGTTCAATGACGACAAGACCGATGCCGAACTCCTCGAAAGCATAGGAGCGTCATTACGCGACATGGAGGGCGCTGCCATGGCTCATGTATGCGAAACTGCTGGAGTTGAATTTATCTCTTACAAGTGCGTCAGCGATATCAAGGGGTCAGGTTCTACGGCGGCGCAATATATGGATAATCTTAAAAATTGCTTAGAAATCCTTACAAAATTCGCTATAACAATTTCATTTACATGGGGACACTCCCTTATTTTTGTGGGGACACTCCCCATTTTTCAGGGGAGTTTCCCCATGGAGAAGGGGTGCTTTTTACTACTTGAAATTTGCCATTGAAGCGGGTGAAAAAAAATGGTATACTTTCCCTCGTCATTTGCCTATGCGGGCGTAGCTCAATGGCAGAGCGCCAGCCTTCCAAGCTGGTTACGAGGGTTCGATTCCCTTCGCCCGCTCCAATAGACATAAAGCCAGAGTGGCGTAATGGCAGCCGCAGCAGACTCAAAATCTGCCGTACG
>JAZOTG010000271.1:0-3792 GCA_045657505.1 Kiritimatiellia bacterium
CCCATGAGCTCGGCATTGCGGTTAAAGATGTCATTGAAAGCGATGACAGGTGGAACGTAGAGGCCGATGTTATTGTAAATCGCAATTCACAAAAACCCATCGTCATCGGCAAAGGTGCGCAAACGCTTAAAACGGTGCGCAAATTCGCCGAGCGCGAACTGACGGGCATGTTCGGAGTAAAGGTTTCTCTAAAACTGTGGGTTCGCGTCGAGCCTAAGTGGATGCAAAACGAAAAACTTCTTGTTCAAATGGGTTATATGGGCGGCGAAATTTAAAATGAAGAGAATTTGTTCCATATTTATCGCCGGCATGATAACATCAACGGCCTTTTGTGAAATGCAGCCGCTTGATATCGCCAAAAAGGCCTTGCGCGATGGGCTTTGGGATATTGCGCGTTCACACGCATCAAAACTCACCGACGATGAGTCAAAGCTGATTATCCTTGAATCTTTTGCCCGTGAGGGCAAATGGGAGTCGATAAAAAAGTCGCTTGAATCCTGGATATTGCCGGTAAGCGATGCATTTAACTATTTCCGGGCGCTTTCCACAGCTAAAATAACAGGCGATTATAAAACTGTCTCCGATTTTATTTTCAGCAATTCCGACAATGCACGCAAGCTTGCGCTGCTTAGGGCTCAAATGGCGTTTTCGTCAGGCGATTTGGAATCGGCAAAACAACTTGTTGAAGAATATGCGCTTGACGCTTCCGATTGCGACGGCAAGGCTCTTTCGGCCGATGTTTACAATTCGCTTGGAGAAAAAGACAAGGCAAAGAAATTGTGGCTCGAGGTTGTTTCGTCAACGAACGCATCTGATATGGCATATTCGTCGGCGGCCTGGAATTTGGCAGACGTTTCGCATTTGCGTAAAGGCTACGAGTCTGTGTCGAATATCGAATTGCGCAGAGCGCTCGGTCTGAAACTCGGCGCCGTTCTGCTTGAATCGGACGACACGTTCGATGAGGGGCGCAAACTCGTGGTCTCGCTTGCAAATGATTTCCCCGGAACACGCGGTGCCGAGGAGGCTTTTGTGCTTCTTGCTGAAAAGACACTAAGTAAAGGTAATTTCTCCGAGGCGGCGGAACTCTTCCACCGCGCAATCGAAGCCTGGCCCAATGCGGCAAGACGTTATGCCGTCAATGACGGCTACGCATGGGCGCTTTTAAAATCGGGCAAAGCGGCAGAAGCGCTTCAATCATTCATACGTGCAGAACAGTATGCGCAAGACGACGCCGAAAAAGCGTCGGCGATTCTAAAACAGGGAGATGTTCTTTCAAGCCTTGGGCGCGGCGACGAGTCGATGTCTAAATACAGGGTGGTTCTCGGCAAATACCCCGGCACCGCCGCCGGACTTAAACTAAAAACGCTTGTCGAACTTAAAGATCTCGAATCAAAAGGCCGCGACTATTATCACGATTTCCGTTTTAGCGAGGCGCTTAAGGTTTTTTCAGAAATTTCAGCGAGAGATCCATCACGCAAACCGAGAATGGACTACCTCGAAATGCTTTGTCTGTACGGTCAGGGCAAGGACAGGGAAGCATCGATTAAAGCAAAGGATTTGGCGGCCGGCTGTCTTGACGCAACCATCAAAGCGGAGGCGACATTGTGGCTTGCGAAATTCTTTTACAATGCCTCTCAGTGGACCGATGCGTGTACGCTGTTCACGGAATACGCGACAAACATGATGCCGCATTCTGCGCAAGCGCCTTCAGCGCTTCTGTGGGCATCGCGCGCCGCGTTTGCAGGCAATGATTTCAAACGTTCAATCGATTTATCCACAAAACTTGCAAAGGATTATCCCGATTCGCAGCAAAAAGCACAAGGCTACATTCTTCAAGGCGAGGCCTTGATTGAACTGTCTCGGTTTGATGACGCCATTGTTGTGCTCGAGAAAGCCGGCCGCGACGTCAAAATATCGCCAGCCGACAGAATTCGCGCGAGAATTCTTACGGCTGATGCAATGTTTATAATGGGGGCTGACAATCCGGTACGCTATAACGAGGCTCTCTCAAACTATACCGAACTGCAAATGGGCTCCGGCATTACACGTCAGCAGAAAATCAATCTCTCATTCAAGATAGCGAGAACCCTTGAAAAATTAAACCGTATTGACCAGGCGCTTGAACAGTATTATTGCGAAGTGATTCTGCCTTATCGCAACTATAGAGAAGAGGGCGTCGCCTTTGATGAAAACATAAAGGCAATATTCGCCAGAGCCGTGTTCAGAATGGCCGACGAATACGAAAGGCGCGGTCAGGATGACAAGGCTATCAATATTCTGCGCCTATTGGCCACAAGCGATGTCAATGCCGCCGCAAAAGAAGCTGGAAGGCGTCTTAAAAGATTGAAGGAGAAAGGTATATTCTAATGGAATTCGCCGTAAACGCAATAGTGTGGATTCTTGGGGCGCTCGCAGTGGCGGCTGTCGTTGTATTCTTTGAACGCTTTGTCGAATTGCGTCAATCCCAGATTGACTGGCAGGATTTTCTGAAGGGCGTGAAGAACGTCCTTGATTCGGGCAACGAAGACGAAGCGCTCGCAATATGTGACGACACTCCCGTGCCGGTTACAAATATTGTGGCAACGGCGATTCGCCACCGCAACGGCGACGCTCTTGCACTGCGTGAAGCGGTAGACGCACAAGGGCGTTCGGAAGTGGCGCGCCTTGACCGCAGGCTTACGGCATTGACAGTGATAGGCCAGATTGCTCCTCTGCTGGGCCTTATGGGTACGTTAATCGGTTTTGCGCAAACGATCATGATCATTGACGGCGGCGAAGTCGTTTTGCGTTCTCAATTAATATCTTCGGCAACTTCATCGGTAATTAGCGCAATACTCGGATTAGCTGTTGCAATCCCCGTAGCCGTTATGTGCACAATGCTCCGCCTTCGAATGGAGAGGCTGACGTCAGACCTTGAAGCGGCGGCAACAGACATTGTCGGCTACATTTTGTACAAAGGAGCCAAAAGATGAGCCGCTGGAGGTGGACGCAAGAACGTTCACGGCTTGGCCGCGACAATCTGCCCGGGTGGTTAAGAGCACTGTCAGCTGCAGTGCCATGGGTGACTGCAATAGTGCTGTATGCACTGATTACTAAGATAGACGGCGTGTTTTCCCTCGACAACGGCGCGCTGCTTGATTTGCCCAAATCGTCCGTGGGCGACTTGTCCGACACGACGGCTGTAGCGTTCATGCTTTCAACCGACGAAGGCACATTGCTGTTCTTCGACGATACGCGATATGTTTTTGCCGATAGAACGCAGATGGAGAAATTCGCAATGCAGCTCGAGCAGAAAATCTCCTTCGCCCCCACCTCAACACCCGTTCTTCTCGTTCTCGCCGACAAAAGCATTCCGTCGGGCCAGCTCCATGAAATAGCGGCCACAGCAAAAAAGTGCGGAGTGGCGAAAATAATGTTTGCCGAAAAAAGAAGCGATTACTCGCAGCAAACCAATTCCCGGCACATGAATCAAGGGATATAATCAATTAAACAGTGTCTATTGATATGATCAGACTAATAATAGTTTTGGTTTTATGCATTGCCTGTATGAATATTCAAACGATATTCGCCAAGCATGCCGGTGAACAGGGACTTGCCCATGCGAAACGTTTGAAAGGGTCTGCTGCAGTTAAATCTAACCCATCACATTCCATCGCCAAGGCTGAAGATACAGTCGTAAAATTCAGAATTGACGCGACAAAAGTGCCGGAGAAGAAGGATTGGGCGGAAAACAAACTGAAGTCTGAATTGGAGAAACGTGCGAAGCTTGTTATCGAGCTTCTTGACGGCAAA
>JAZOTG010000272.1:0-1888 GCA_045657505.1 Kiritimatiellia bacterium
TTCCTGAGTATTGTCTTCCTAAGACCGCTTGGCCTCCGACTTTAAACGGGGAGCGTAACATCGAACTTATCATTCGGCGCGACAAAGCGCGGTGCATCCGGCATCGCGACAAGCTTCGGCGTAACTTTTAACTGCAGCGACTTCGATCCCGTTGCCCTCTTGTTGTACGCAACTGCCGTAACGCGCACTTCTCCGACAAATTCCGGCAAACGAAAAACGGTCGAAGCCTTGCCGTTTACGACTTGAACTTTCGCCTGCCAAAGTGCGAGCGGCTTAAATCGCCGCGTCGGCACCGGACTTACGCGCGAGAACATTTCTGCGCCATATCCGCCGCCTGTTTTTACGCCGTTTGCTTTTAAAGCCTCCATACCGACAACCGGCAATATGCGGTGGTAAATATCGTAGAGCGGATGTTCCGCGGTGCGTGGCTCGGCGAAATATCCAACCGGATTTGGAATCTCTTCTCCGGTGAGCAGGTTAATCCCCTCGTCAACCAAGGCAAGAACAACTCCGCTCGCTTCAGGTGCGACAACGTCAACAAAAACGGAAGAGCCGTCCTTGCCAATGTCAACTTTGCCTTTTAACTCAACTCCTATCTCATTTTCCATCGGACGCACAGAAACCGTCGTCTGGCCATGAGCACGCACGGCAAGCCGCTTTAAGTTTGCGTCCACACCTTGCACAACACTTATGTACACATCAAGATTTGGCGCATCATCTGCTTCTATCTTGCGCAAACATATTTCCGATGTCGCGTTAGTAAGCGATATCACCTCAGTATAACGGCAGGTGTCTCGCATTACCGACAAAAGCGCGTGCCCGGTGAATGGCGATTTAACAATAAGATGCGGCATTTCACCTGGACGATAAAAAGCTTTATCGGGTGTTATCGAAACTTTGGTCGGATCTGAAAGCGGCGCGCGTACGACATTATCCCCCCAATCGCTCAAGTAAAATTCACGGCCAAATGAAGAGCGGCTTTCTTTATCTGTCAGCGTTATCGCATAATCACCGCACTTATCAAGAGGCAGCTCGTAAATGGTATCTTTATCTTTATCAGTTTCAATTCTGTCATCACGCTCTCTCGCATCCGAACATCGCCATTGGGAGAAACGAGCTGCAACTCAACAGGAAATGAACTTGGAGCCGTCCTCGCGCCGTTGCGGAAAATACCATGAACGAATATCTTCTCATCGTGACGGTAAATGCCGCGCTCAGTCCAAATAAATGCTGTACATTCATCCTTGTGAAGATATCCGCTACGCTTTCCGTCTGCATGGGTTTCATCTACAATCATCGATTCACGAAGGGCCATGAATGTCATATCGACGCTCTCCGGCGCAACGGCGACAAGCGCGAACATCTCGCCCTTATCGACGCGCTTAGGCTCGCACCAGCCGTTCGTATCGGTGACGCCTTCCATAATTTTGATTCTGGCAGAAGAATAAACGGTTATTTCCGTATGAGCGACCGGCTTACCTGTTGTAAGAGAAGTCACCCAAACACCTAAGGCGTCCTTACCCCAGCGGCGGACGCTCAAACCCAAATCGGAAACGCAGACGAGACGATAACGGCATGGATTAAAAACTTTCTTGCCTTCCTGCCAAGAATAAACCCAATCACAAATCGGATAATCCTTCATAAAGGTATCGACAAGATAAATCCCATTGCGAGGCTTACCGTCGTTTGCAGAAACAGCAAAAGGAATTTTTTCTTTTTTATTGGCTTGATTGTAACATGATATGGTATTTCGCTCAACTTCACCCGCAAGTTCAGCCGTCTCTTCATCATCAGCACTTCCACGCCACGAATAACGGGAATAAACCTCCTCTTCACGCGCAAGCAGTTGTACGACATTATGGGGCTCGACGCGGCGAATGCCGACGGA
>JAZOTG010000273.1:0-1697 GCA_045657505.1 Kiritimatiellia bacterium
CAAACTTACGCTCATACCGCCTGCCGCCCCGCACATTCTCGACAAAATACGACCCAGCGCGCCAGCCGTACATTGCTTCCGTCTCCGAAAAGGACAGCACACCATCGGAATTCTCATCTCGACCCATTGCAATCTGAACACAATTCGACACGGAACAATCGATCTTCGTCAGCAACGACATTCTTTTTGCATCCGACCTGAACGCGTTGAATGAGATATTCGTTGAGACTTCAGAATCAAGGAATGGACTCGCGGGAAGATTGCCCACGGACAATGCTGCCGCCCGGAGGACGCTCGGCACAATCAATGCCGCCATCAGCGACACAACAGGCGCGCCGGCGCGAGACAGTAGTTTTGAAACCCCTTTGCCTTCAACAAGATCTGCGACATTGGCGGCAGCCGACGGCACGGCCATCTCTTTCATTTTTTTCGACATGCACTCAAGGCGTTGCGGATTGTCGTATTTTGAAATGATATAACGCGCAAGCTGCTGCGAAGTAAGTCGAGACTGGGCACCCTCGGCGGCAGCCCCGTTTTTTACAAATGCCTCGGCATTGAAATGCTGATGATTCCTGAGCGCAGTCGGAAGCGGAACAAAAAACGCCGGTTTTCCGCAGGTTGCCAACTCAAAGCATGTCGATGCTCCAGAACGGGCGATCACGATGTCTGCCGATGCAAACGCATCGGCCATGCAATCTTCAAACGCTTTAACCCGCGAAGGGATTGATTCAAGCATGTAGCGTGCGATAACGCGGCCTTCGTCCCTGCGCCCCGTCTGATGAATCACATAAAGAGGACGGGCGTCGGGCCCGCGGGAATCTAACTCCTTCTTAACTTCGACCAACGCCTCCGAAGCAAGTTCATTTACGGCCACCGCACCCTGACTTCCACCTGTAACGAAAACAACAAATGCGTTTTTCGGTATAAAGCTGAAACGGGAACCTTTTGCTATCGTATCGCGCACCGGCAGCCCCGTATTGACCGTTGCGACATTGCCCAAGCACCTCTTGGCCGCCTCGAAACTTACTGCAACACATTTTGCAAAGCGCGCGAGAAGCTCTATGGCGCGACCGGGAACGGCGTTCGCCTCGTGCAGCACAACCGGAACCGAATTCCAATGCGCGACAAGCACGGGAGCCAATGACGAATAACTTCCCATGGCAAGCATCACATCGGGCCTGCTGCGCTTAATCTCACGCCAGCAGCGGAACAGCGACCTTACAAGGGCAAAAATCGTGGAAGCCGATATCTGCCGTGCTCCGGTGGAAAAAACAGATCCTCTCCATGTGCGCATAACGCTCGATTCGACATCGCGCCCCGAGTCCCACACGGTCACATCATGCCCTCGCGCAAGCAACTCCTGTGCAACCGCAAGCCCGGGAAACGCATGCCCCCCGGTACCGCCGCAAGCAACCACAATTTTCATTACCAGTCCCTTTCGTTGGGCGGCAAGCGCACTTTGCGGGCACGGGCCTTCTTGTCGGCCTCATGTTCGTCGCTTCGCTCCTGCGCGCGTTTTAAAAAATCAACGAGCTGCTTTTCCTCGCGCTTCTGCTCATCTCCTTGGGCACGCGGCTTTTCTTCCTGCTTTTCTTCGCCTTCCTGCGGCTCTTCGGACGGTTTGTCGGAATCGTCACGCTGATTGCCGTTCTTGCTTTTTTCGTTCTGATTGGAATTGAAGTCGGAGGCCAAGCGGT
>JAZOTG010000274.1:0-19036 GCA_045657505.1 Kiritimatiellia bacterium
GACGATATTCAGTTTTTCCAGCGCGGAACACAGTGCCAGGAAGAATTTTTCAATACATTCAATGCTCTCATTACAAGCCATAAGCAGATAGTAATGACATCTGATGTATCTCCAAAAAATCTTCCCGCCCTCGAAGAAAGACTTATTTCACGCTTTTACGGCGGTATGGTTCAGGAAATAGAGGCTCCAGGTTATGAAACGCGATTGGCTATTTTAAAGAAGAAATCAGAGAACCTGCAGCCGAATATCGCATGCTCAACACTTGAATTCCTTGCCGAACATATTAAAAGCCATGTACGTGCAATGGAGGGGGCACTTGCTAAAGTTCACGTAACTCTTTCCATAAATCCAACGCAAGAGCTTTCAAAAGACGTTTTAAGCATTATACTTAAGGATTTCATCGAGAAAGAGCAAAACCTTAAAAAGCTCACCATTCGTGAAATACAGGAATGCATCTGTAAAAAATACGGTGTTACGATGGGGCAAATACTTTCCTCTGACAGAACTGCATCTCTCGTAACTCCCCGGCAGCTCGCAATGTATATTTCAAGAAAATATACAACAAAAAGCCTTCAAGAAATAGCCGCCGAATTCGATAAAAAACATGCAACTATACTTCACGGTGTAAAAACCATCGATAAACGTCTTGATGTGGAGGATGAGTTAAAACATTCTCTGGCAGAAATACTCAAAGAATTCGGGTATAGTATTTCAGACAAAATGGAATAAACAATTTTATTTACATGACTGTCGATAACACGCCTACTTATTAACATTTATCTAAATAGACACGAAGATATAAAACAAATCAACAAAAAAGTTAACACCCAATCTACAGTAAAAATTTAACAAACACCAATAAATAAAGGCCCAAAATAACTTATCAACAGTATCTACAAATATAATAATACTATATATCTTATTTAATTAATAAATAGTATTTGATACAATTGATGACAATATCAGAAGCCTGTATCATAAAAGGGAGATAAGATGAAATTCAAAATTCTGCGCACAACATTTTTAGAAGGACTTAAGTCGGTTCAAAATGTAATACCAAGCAAGAGTTCGCAGGCTATATTGCAGAATGTATTGATTGAAGCTTTCGGCGGCAATCTTGTAATGACAACTACCGATCTTTATATTTCAATCAGAAGTACTGTGGAATGCGAGATTATAGAAGAGGGTGCTACAACACTTCCCGTAAAGCTTCTTTTGAACTCAGTATCCAAAGCTGCTGAAGGACTTATAGAAGTTGATATAAACGCAAATGAGAGCGCCTCTATTGTTGCTGGTTCTGCAAAATTCAAAATAACCGGCCTTCCCGCTTCAGGTTTTCCGAATCTGCCGCAAGACGATGATGCATACGGGTATGAGCTTGATAGCCAAACTCTTAAGGAGATGATCCGTAAAACGGCTTATGCTGCGTCTCAAGAAGATACAAGGCGCACTCTTAAAGGCGTATTGATGAGTTTCAAGGATTTGAAATTTACAATGGTTGCCTCTGATGGCAGGCGATTGGCTTTGGTTGAAAAGGAAATGGACTTTCCCACTTCCGCCGAGAGGGATATTGTACTTCCTTTTAAAGCTGTGCAGGAGTTGCAGCGCTCAATTAGTGGCGAAGGTATAATAAAAGTCATGGTTCAGAAGTCTCAGATATGTTTTGAGACCGGCAGCATGAAACTTTATTCGAAGCTTACAGATGATGTCTATCCAAACTTTTATCAAGTGATTCCTAAGAGTTGCGCCGAGAGTATATCAATCGATCGTCAGCTTCTGCTCGATGCCATCGACCGTGTAAGCGTAATGACAATGGACGAGGCGCATTCAATCAAATTAATATTCGACGACAACAGATTAGTTGTTACTTCGGCAGTAAACGAAATAGGTTCGGCAAGTGATGAGGTGGCTATAAAATATAGCGGTGAGAAGATTGAAATAATGTTCAATCCCGGTTATATTATGGATCCGCTGAAGGCCATTGATGATGATGAAGTTAAAATAGAACTTAATAACGGTCATTCTCCCGCCGTAATAAAGTGCTCTATTCCGTTTTTATATGTGATTATGCCACTTCGCACATCGTAAAATAAATTTTAAGGTCAAAGGGTATACCATGAAGCTTTTTACCGATAAAAATTATCCGATTATTATTTCATGCGCAAAGGAGCTTTCGCGCTGGGTTGAAATTGAAGTGCTCGACATGGGTTATAAAATTGTCGAGGTTACTGAGAATACAGTTGTAGTGCGCGGAGATATGCGAGATGTAATGAGATTGAATCTCAATCTTCGTTGCGCGCACCGCGTTCTTGTTCCTTTGCTTAGAGCTGACTGCCGCAATATTCGCGATTTGTATGAATTGGCTGTTAGTATAGACTGGGAAAATATCCTTGAACCTGACGGTTATTTTTCAGTTTCATCTATTGTTCACAATTACACTATTCGCGATACCCGCTTGCCTTCGCTTTATACAAAAGACGCCATAGCCGATAGAATGCGCGAAAAATGCCAGTGCCGCCCCGATTCCGGCGGCGAGAACAGAGGCGCAGCCGTCTTTGTATATTGGGAAAAGAATCAAGTTATAATATATCTTGATACATCTGGCGAGCCTCTTTCAAAAAGAGGGTACAGAAAAATACCTGGCTCCGCGCCTATGCAGGAAACTCTTGCAGCCGCTTGTCTAATGGCAATGGGCTGGAAGGGTGATAAGCCATTTCTTTCTCCTATGTGCGGAAGTGGCACACCAGCCATTGAGGCTGCTATGATAGCACTTAATAGGGCTCCAGGTCTATTAAAGAGTCATTTCGCATTTCAGTCTGTAAAAGGTTACACAAGAATTATTCCAGGTGAATCAGCGCCGCGTGTTGCCCCGCGCCAAAGGGCTGGGGCATCGCCTGAACAAATCTGGAAAGAAATGCTTATTGATGCAAAGGCTAAAGAGAGAACTTCGAATCTTCCAAAGATAATAGCCACAGATATTTCGCCTGAAGCGGTCGAAAACGCTCACTCAAACGCCATTGCCGCCGCTGTTGCACAGCATATAGAATTTAAGCCATGCGATTTTGCTGATACTCCAATTCCAGAAGAAAAGGGTACTATCTTTTTTAATCCCGAATATGGAATACGTCTTGGAACCGTAGAGGAGCTTTCACCTATATATGAACGCATAGGCACTTTTTTATCAGGCAAGTTAAGCGGATGGACAGGTGCATTGATTACCGGTAATCCCGATCTTGCCAAACTCGTTAATCTTTATTATAAAACCCGTATTCCATTTTTTAATGGTCCAATAGACTGCAGGCTGTTTATATATCCTGGTTGTGAGGAGAAAGGGTATAATAAACAATGAAAGACAATCCATTCGATTTTGAAGAGTTTATAAACAAAACAGAAGACTGTATTCCGGAATCAGAAACAAATGAAGATTCTGAGAATTTTACAGAAGAATCTTCAAGTGAACAGTTTGAAACCGAAAATATAGATGTTCAGAAGGCAGTAGTTGAATCATTGGCTGCCGATAAGGCTGCTTTAGATTGCGAAATAGAGAATTTAAAAAATTCTCTTAGCGAAAAAGAGCAATTATTGGAAGAAAAGTCTCAATCGTTGTTAGTACTGAAAGAAGAATTGGAAAAAAAGAATTTAGAACTCGATCTTCTAAAGAAAGAATTGCAGTCTAAAAATTCTGAAATTGAGAAAATCGTTGATGCGCATTTTGAAATGCAGTCAAGAAATCCAAATAATCTTGCTCTTCTTGACAGGGAAGTTGAATTGCCTGACAGATTCCCTGGAGAAACGCGAGATACTGTTTTAGAAATAATAAAGACTGCGCAAAAAGAAGCTGAAACAAAGGGTCGCAGGCGCCGTGCTCAATTATTAGAAGCAGTACTTGTTGCCAATGAACCAAATGGCGAATTATTTGAAAGGCGTTCCTTGATTGAGAAGGCTTTTGCTGATAATGGTAATATAATTTCAGGTGAAGTTATTGAAATTCTTGAAAAATTATCAATTTCTTATAAGGAAGGCGAAGTTTATCTCCTTCCATCTGAAATTATTTTAAGAAATTATTAAAAAATTTGAAATTAACGGCAAAGGGAAACTTATCAACAAAAATATCAACAACTGTTTATAAGTTTATAAGTCTGTTGATAACTGTTGATAACATCCCCCTTGTCTTAATAAGAATTTAAGTTCATAATATACCCCGTGATAAATCTTAGTCCAGATATATGCATAAAGGTAAAGCAGGCGCGTCGCGACTGTGGCCTTTCGCAGAGTGTACTTGCAAAAGAGGTAGGCTGTAAACAGTCTGCCTTGTCGATGTTTGAGCAAGGTGATGGCACTAAGCTTAATGACGAAGTGATTAAAAAGCTTTGCGATAAGTTTAATATAAAATTATCAGAAGATAAGCCCGAGTTTGAAAATCAACAAACTTATAAAAAGCAAAATATTACTCTTTCAATAAACAAGGGTTTTTGTCCTAATCCAGCGTGCCCGTCCCATTTAGCCTATGAGGTTGAAGGTAAGAGATTTTTAAAACCAGATCGCACGCAACAGGACCCTGCTGGCGGTAAATATTGCGCTGTATGCGGTGAAATTTTAGAAAGAGCGTGTCCCAATTGCGGCATGCCGGTCCATGATGGTGCAGTATGCACTCATTGTGGTGAAAATTACATATCGCTCGTATGAGTGTATTGAATTTTGCTATAATATAAAAATTAAAATCAATTGAAGGAGGAAAATAAAATGGCTTATACAATTGCTGCCGATAAGTGCGTATCATGCGGTTGCTGCAAGGATGCATGCCCTGCTGAGGCGATTTCCGAGGGTACTCCCTACACAATCGATGCCGACAAGTGCATGGATTGCGGTGCATGCGCGGGTACCTGCCCCAGCGAAGCTATTGCCCAGGCGTGATACACTTCGTAAAAGAAACGCTGCTTCTTTTTCCTTATCTTTTTGCAACATATCTGTTGCTTGAAGCCTTGGAATCGAGAGCAGGAGGTGCGCTCGAGAGATTTCTCGAGCGCTCTCGCTCTGTAGGGCCGCTTGCAGGAGGTTTTTTAGGGGTAATTCCCCAATGTGGAATTTCCGCCATGGCTTCCTCATTCTATGCCGGCGGTGTTATTACACTCGGAACTCTTATTTCAATTTTCCTTTCTACGTCCGACGAACTTGTTCCGGTTCTTATTTCATCGCGCATGCCGTTTTCCCTGATTGCAAAAATCGTTGCAATCAAAGTGTCAGCCGCAGTAGTTGTAGGGTTTGCGGCAACCGGTGCGATGCGCCTGTTAAAAATTAAAAAACGCAATGTAGATATCGAGAGCATATGCAGGCACAGTCATTGTCATTGCGCAAGCCACAAGGGAATAATCATTCCGGCCCTTGTGCATACCCTTGAGATATTTGTTTTTATAGCAATAGTGTCCGCGGCGATTCATTTTATTTTTCCCGTGTGCTCGCATCACGGTTGCGGGCATTTTCATTTTAACAGCGAATTACCGCTGGTAAACGAAATGATAGCGGGGCTTGTCGGATTAATTCCGAACTGTGCGGCATCCGTTACAATGGCAAAGTTGTACGCGGAAGGTGCAGTCAGTTCGGGAGCGCTTCTGTCAGGTTCGTTTACCGGCGCCGGCGTAGGCCTGCTTGTGCTTTTCAGGGTGAATAGAAATTTGCGTGAGAACATTGCCATACTTTTTTGCACATATCTCGCGGGAACGCTTCTTGGCTGGTTGTTAGGTCCGGTTCTTGATGTTATAATTTAACTCGTAATAAAAACGGGACAGGGGCAAAGCAATGAAGGATTATTTCAAGCGCGCCTATGAATGGGGAAAATCGACACTTAAAATTTTCCTTAAATGCAACTGCGCAATCCATGCCGCCGGGCTTACATATTATTCTATGCTGTCTATTGTTCCGATATTGTGTCTGTTGCTTATCGGTTCTAAAATGCTTGGAGTGCATGATATTGCAAAAGATAAAATTCATTCGCAGGTAAATATTTTTATTAGTGAACTTGAATCCGCGCCGGAGGCAGGAATTGCAGTCATAGCCAATCAAGATGAGCAAACGGTTAACGAGCGCAAGGCGGCGGCAAAGAGCATTGCGTCGGAGGCGCGCGAACTTGAACAGCGCATATTCAGCAGTCTCGACAAGATTGATTTTGAAACTCTCGGATGGATAGGGTTCATAATGCTCTTGTGGACGGCTTTAAGTTCGATAGGAATGGTTGAAGTAAGCTTCAATGAAATTTGGGAGACGTCGCAGCGGCGTGCGATGTGGAAAAAAATACTTGTTAATACTGTGGTCGTTCTTGTCATTCCGCTGTTGTGCGCCTTGGCGCTTACGGCACCGGTTTTCAAAATTGCAACCGACTTTGTTTCATCGGTGTTCGGTTCGATGTGGATTACAAAATGGCTTTCCGACGGCGTCATATGGGTGCTTAACACAACAGCGATGCGCGTTGTCTCAACACTTCTGTTTTCAACTGCGGCCTTCTTTCTGCTTTTTGTTTTTCTTCCCACATGCAGGGTGAAATTCAAATATGCGTGGTATGCCGCGCTGTTCACGGCCGTCGTGTTTGGCTTATGGATGAAGCTTTGCGCGTTTGCCCAGGTTGGAATCGCAAGAAGCTCGATGCTCTACGGGTCGTTGGCCATTCTGCCTATTCTGCTCGCATGGATGTACATAAGCTGGCAAATAGTTCTGTTCGGATGCTGCGCATTGAGGGCAACACACATTTGCATGTATGCCCAAAGTAAAATATAGTCAATCGGCTTATGAGCGGAAGGCTGCTGCTAAAAAACGGATTTGTTGTTGATGGAAGCGGTAAGGAAGGCTTTACCGGCGACGTGCTTATATGCGGCGAAAAAATCGAGGATGTTTCGGCTCGGGGGATAAGCGATACGTCATCGGAAGTAATCGACGCTTCGGGTAAAATCGTTTCTCCGGGATTTATCGACTGCCATTCTCATTCAGACGCGTATCTGATAATAGAGCCGGATGCTCCGTCCAAAATATCTCAGGGCATTACAACAGAGGTGAATGGACAGTGCGGCGGCTCCATTGCTCCGCGCTACGGGCAGGCGCGATTATCGTCTGACTGGGCTTCATTACTCGGCGAACGTTTGAGCTGGCGGTCGCTCGGTGAATATCGCGCTGTTCTCGATAATGTTAAGCCGGCTCTGAACACAGTCCAGTTTGTCGGGCACAATACGTTGAGGTCGTCCGTTGTCGGATATGAAAACCGCCATGCAACCGCAGAAGAGATAAAGAAGATGCAATATCTTCTGGAGCAGGCGTTTGACGATGGAGGTGCAGGTTTGACGACAGGTCTTATTTATCAGCCGGGGAAGTACGCTGATAAAACGGAAGTTGAATCGCTGGTGAGGCTCGCGTCATCAAAGGGAGGAATATATGCGACACACATGCGAAGTGAATCCGACGAATTGATAGAATCTGCCAAAGAGGTGATTGACCTGTGCCGCGCTGCCGGAATCAAAGGGGTGATTTCGCATCTCAAGACTTATGGTCCGCGTAATTGGCACAAGGTCGATGAACTTTTGGATGTAGTTGGAGCGGCTGTCGAGGAGGGAGTGATACTTGGCAGCGACCGTTATCCATACTGCGCCGCCGGCACTGATCTTGATGTTGTGCTGCCGGAGTGGGCGCAGGTTGGTGCGGCGGCCGCGGAATGCGTGCGTCTTAAAAATCCGGAAGAGAGAATTAAAATTGAAGACCAGTTGAATGCTTCCGCGCATGACTGGTCGCGTATTATGGTGGGCGGGACATGGAGTGAAAAAACAGGGCATGCAAGCGGCCGCTTTATTTCGGAGCTCGGCAATCCGGGCAAGACTGTTTGCGAAATTCTCGAAAATGACCTGTGCAGAACTGGTGCATTCTTTTTTGAAATGTGCGAGGAAAATCTAAACCGTATTCTTTCGCAGCAGTGGGTATTGCCTGGTTCTGACGCATCGCTCCGCGCGCCGTGGGGTCCGCTCGGCCGTGATCATCCGCATCCGCGGGCATATGGAACCATGCCGGAATTCGTCAAGCGTCTTCTATCGCTCGGTTTTTCAATTGAAGAAACGGTATGCCGCATGACAATGCGCGCGGCGCAGCGCTATAATCTGCGCAATCGCGGTATTGTCAGAAAAGGGGCGTATGCCGATATTGTCGTATGGGAGCCGGGCGTTTTTTCGTCTAATGCCGCATATTCCTCGCCGCACCAGTTTTCCTCTGGTGTAGATTGCGTGGTGGTGAACGGAAGCCTTACATACAGGGGCGGCAAATTCACAGGAAGGCGCGCTGGTGTTTTTTTAGAGCGTTCCGTTTGATGTTTTAATTTGAAATTTAAGAGGAGAAAAAAAATGAAAAAAAACAAACCGTTGTTCATCGTCATGTCGGCGCCGAGCGGCTGCGGAAAGTCTACATTGATAGATATGCTGCTTCAGGAGTATTCCGATATTGTGTATTCAATTAGCTGCACAACGCGCGACATCCGCGGTGAAGAAGAGGACGGCCTTGATTATCATTTTCTTGCGAAGGAGCGTTTTGAAGAATTGATTGGTGAAAATGCATTTATAGAGTACGCTAATGTGCATGGCAATTATTACGGTACGCTCAAGGCGCCGATTCAAGAAGTGCTTGCCGAGGGCAATTCCATGATTCTTGACATAGATGTTCAGGGAGCTGCAAAGGTGCGCGAGTTTGTACGTTCGCTTCCGAACACAGACCCAATGAAAATAGGCTATGTCGACATATTTATAATGCCGCCGTCAATGGAGGAACTGCGAGCGCGCCTTGAGGGGCGCGGTACAGATTCGCAGGCGGTCATAGAAAAGCGCCTTGCAAATGCGGGAGGCGAGATTGAGAGAGCCGGCGAGTACATGTATAAAGTGACAAATGACGATCTTGCAATAGCATATAAAAGATTGTGTGATTTGATTGATGCGTTAAGCGGCCGTATGTAAAAAGCTTTTGCACCGCGCTTGATATTTATATAAACCGGTAACACTATCATTTATGCAGGTTAAGCCCGCCAACGAGGATTTTATTTTTTCAAAAAATTGCCCTTTGACAGCCGCCATCAATATTTGATATACTGTCCATCAGTTTACGGGCTATTAGCTCAGTTGGTTAGAGCGCTTCCTTGACATGGAAGAGGTCAGTGGTTCGAATCCACTATAGCCCACCATTAAGTCCGAATCAAACCGCCTAATCAAGGCGGTTTTTTTGTTTTCGGTAAAGTATTTTAAAATATTGAAATTGCCCCCTTGCAACGGTAAGATGAATATGATAAAATACTTCTCGTTTCATACATGCTCGGGTGGTGAAATTGGCAGACACGCATGCTTGAGGTGCATGTGGGTAACTCCTTGCGGGTTCGAGTCCCGCCCCGAGCACCATCTAAAAGCCGCCGTCAGGCGGTTTTTTATTGTTTATAGTATGTTTGTGCGTGCGCTTTTTTGGTATAATATCTTAAGTTTTATTAAAATTTGCATTATATCAGTATATAAATATGGATAAGCATTACGACGCTAAAGCGGCAGAAGCCAAATGGTATCCCATCTGGGAGAAAAACGGGTATTTTCATCAGGATCCAAATTCAGTACAGCCCTATTCTGTAGTGATACCTCCGCCGAATGTGACTGGCATTCTTCACATGGGTCATGCTCTCAATCAGACTATTCAGGACATTCTTGTAAGATGGCGTCGAATGCAGGGGCGCAACACATTGTGGCTTCCCGGCACCGACCATGCCGGTATCGCTACGCAGAATGTCGTCGAAAAGGCGTTGCGCAAAGAGGGTAAGCGCCGTCAGGATCTTGGTCGCGAAGCGTTTGTGGAGCGCGTCTGGGAGTGGAAGAAGCAATACGGCGGAACGATTGTCCATCAACAGCGCATGCTCGGCAATTCAACAGACTGGTCGCGTGAGCGCTTTACACTCGACGAGGGGTGTTCGAAAGCTGTCGCCAAAGTCTTTACGCAGCTCTACAACGAGGGCTTGATTTACAAGGGCAATTACATCGTTAACTGGTGCCCCCGTTGCGGAACGGCACTCGCCAACGATGAAGTTGAGCATGAGGCCAACCACGGTCATCTTTGGTATGTGCGCTATCCTGTAGCCGGCAGTGCGCTTGGCGTAAAGGGCGAGCTTAACAAGGATTACATCTGCGTCGCGACAACACGCCCCGAAACGCTCCCCGGCGATACGGCGGTTGCGGTCAATCCTAAGGACGAGCGCTTCGCTGCCATTATCGGCAAGAATGTTGTACTGCCGCTTACCGGCCGCGAGATTCCCGTTCTCGCCGATGATTATGTAGAGAAGGAATTCGGTACCGGTATAGTTAAAATCACTCCCGCCCACGATCCAAACGACTTCCTCGTTGGCAAGCGTCACAATCTCGAGCAGATCAACATTATGACCGATGACGGCCATATGAATGAACTTGCCGGAGCAAAGTATTGCGGTATGGACCGTTTTGAGTGCCGCAAAGCGCTCGTCGCCGATCTTGAGGAGGGCGGTTATCTCGACCATATAGAGGATTACGATAATCAGGTAGGCCATTGCTATCGCTGTCACGATGTTGTAGAGTCGAGGCTCTCCAAGCAGTGGTTTGTCAAGATGAAGCCGCTTGCCGAGCCTGCAATTGAAGCGGTGCGTTCGGGTGAAGTGCGCTTCGTACCGGAGCGTTGGTCAAAGATATACTTCAACTGGATGGAAAACATTCAGGATTGGTGCATCTCGCGCCAGCTCTGGTGGGGGCATCGAATCCCGGCATACACTCTGCGCGACGCAGCGGGTGCTGGCGAAGGGCTGCTTTTTGTGGCCGAGACTGCCGAGGAGGCTCTCGAAAAGGCTAAGGCCAAGACAGGCAACGCCGCCCTTACGCTTTCCGATCTCGAACAGGATCCCGATGTCCTCGACACGTGGTTCAGTTCATGGCTTTGGCCGTTCTCAACTCTTGGCTGGCCCGAGAAGACGCCCGATCTTGATAAATTCTATCCTACGAGCGACCTTGTGACGGCGCAGGATATTATTTTCTTCTGGGTGGCGCGAATGATGATGGCGGGCATTCATTTTATGGGCAAGAGTCCATTTAAGAATATCGTCATTCACGGCATTGTGCGTGCCGCCGACGGCTCTAAGATGTCGAAGTCCAAGGGCAATTCCCTCGACCCGCTTGAACTCATCGATGCGTACTCCGCCGATGCGCTCAGGTTTTCGATTGCGCTCATCACATCTCTCGATTGCGACACGAAGGTCAATAAAGAGAAGTTTGAAATCGGCCGCAATTTCTGCACGAAGATCTGGAACGCCGCACGCTTCATGGAGATGCAGGAGACAAATCTTCCCAAGCGCGCGGCAATGTCCGAAATATCCGATTTGACCAGCGACGAAAAACATATTCTGATGGCAACGGATATCGCATGCAGAAAGCTCGCTGAAATTCTCGAGAGTTACCGCATTCAAGACGGAGCGCTGGCGCTCTACGATTTCTTCTGGACTCAGATTTGCGACTGGTACGTCGAGTACACGAAGGACGCACCCGACAAGGCGCGCGCCTTTGCGGTACTGCGTGATGTGTTCTTCAAGGCGCTTAAGCTCCTTCATCCGTATATGCCGTTTATCACTGAAGAAGTCGCCCACCAGCTCGGCTACCTTTCCGACGGCGAAACGATCATGCTCGCTGAATTCCCTGAAGGGTATACGGCGGAGCAAAAGGCTGCATGGGGTCTTTCCGACGAGGTTTATGAATTCGTCAATGCAAAGCGCGAGGCGATTACTGCACTGCGCGCACTGCGTTCCGAATACAAGGTCTCGCCGTCTGTCTTCGTCAAGGCCACCATTTCAACCGACGACACCCGCGCTTCCAACGAGGTCGAGTCGCTTAAAAAGGCGATGAGGGCCGAAACGGTCGAGCTGG
The DNA here is from genome assembly GCA_045657505.1 of Kiritimatiellia bacterium. GTDB lineage: Bacteria > Verrucomicrobiota > Kiritimatiellia > RFP12 > UBA1067 > UBA1067. The sequence continues at coordinate 11,931 of JAZOTG010000274.1, forward strand.
TGCCTGCGGGAGCGGATTTGCCTATGCCCTCCAAGCTGACCAAGTTTGGCATGGTGTATCTTTCGCTTGACGGTCTTGTCGACAAGGCGGCAGAGGCAAAGCGTATCGCCGCCGAACTTGCCAAGCTTGCAGGCTTCATTAAGGCCGCCGAGGCAAAGCTTGCCAATGCGAACTTTGTTGCCAACGCTCCCGAGGCCGTTGTTGCAGAGGCGCGCAAGAAACTTGCCGACAACAGGGAGAAGGCTGCGCAACTCGAAAAGATGGCAAAACTTTTCGCATGATAGTGCATGTAAGAGGAACGCTGTCTGAAAAGTCGCCCGCACGCGTCGTTATTGAAGCGTGCGGTGTCGGCTATGAGCTTTTCATTCCTTTGTCGACATATGATAATTTGCCGCGCGAAGGGCAGGATGTAAAACTTCTCGCGTGGCATTGCGTCCGCGAAGACGATGAACTGCTCTTCGGGTTTGCAACAGAGGCCGAGCGCGAGATGTTTATAAAGCTTACGCAGGTCAGCGGGGTCGGGCCCAAAATCGCATTGGCGATAATTTCGGGCTCGTCGATCGCCGAATTGTCATTGGCGATTTCAAGCGGCAATGCAAAGAGAATCTCCGCCATAAAGGGCGTCGGCAAAAAGACGGCGGAGAAAATCTGTGTGGAACTCAAAGACAAGGTAAGTGCGATAAATTCTTTGTACGCCGCTTCGCGAGCGAAAAAGTCCGATGCCAAGTCCGGAATGTTGCGCGATGCGATACTTGCTCTTTCAGCATTGGGCTTCAGCGAGGAAATTGCCAGCAAAATGGTGTCCGACGCTATTGAGGCCGATCCGGGCCTTAATGATGTCGAGAGTGTAATTCGCGCCGCGCTTGCAGCGAAGAATCGTTAGCCTCGTGAAGGCGCATCTGCCGCATAATTCTTAAAAGCCTAAAAGGGAGGATGGTATGCTTACATTCTTGACGGGCCTTGCAATACTGATTGCCGGTTATTTTGTCTACGGCAGATTTGTTGAAAAGGTTTTTTCCCCCGACGGCAGACCTACGCCGGCGCTTGCCAACCCCGACGGTGTCGACACATTACCGCTCCCGCTCTGGAAAAACAATTTGATTCAGCTGCTGAACATTGCCGGCGTCGGGCCGGTTATAGGAGTGATCCTCGGGATAAAGTTCGGAAAGGTCGCGTTGCTTGTAATTCCGTTCGGATGTCTTATGATGGGGGCCGTACACGATTTTGCGGGAGGTATGATGTCGCTCCGGCTTGGAGGAGCCAATCTGCCAAAGATCGTCCGCGCATTTTTAGGCAAAACATATTCCACGCTCTTCTCATGGTTTATGATTGCACTGCTTCTGCTTGTAGTCGCAGTCTTTATAAACATTCCTGCAAATCTTATCGACAAGACGGTCCTTCCTGAAATCGATTTCTTCTGGAGTGCTGTCATCATCGTTTTTTCATATTATATTCTTGCCACGCTTTTCCCCGTCGATAAAATCATCGGCCGCCTTTATCCTTTTTTCGGCGCGCTGCTGGTTATCGGTTCTCTCGCGATTTTTGTCGCGCTTGTGTATGCGGGCATAAAGACGCCTTTTATTCTTTCCGACTGCCCGGAGTTTGCGGATTTCAAATCGGGCAACCCGCTCTTCCCGTGCCTCTTCGTAACAATTGCGTGTGGAATGATCTCGGGCTTCCATGCAACACAGAGCCCGATTGTTGCGCGCACCATGGTGAGTGAACTGCAGGCGCGAAAGACTTTTTTTGGAATGATGATCGCCGAGGGGGTGATCGCGATGGTGTGGGCGGCGGCGGCCCTGGCAATCTATAATATAGATTCTTCAAATATCGCATTGGGCGGCACGCAGGTTCTTGCCAACATAACTACGCATTTTCTCGGCCCGTGGATGGGCGCAGTCACCATATTTGCAATTGTTGTGCTTGCTGTAACAAGCGGCGATACGGCGTTGCGGAGCGCGAGGCTGGGGCTCAGCGAGATGTGCCGAATAGATCAGGTGCCGATTTTCAAGCGCATTTTGACAAGCATTCCTTTGATTCTGATTGTTGCCGCATTGCTTTGGTGGTCCAACCGCGATAAAACTTCATTCGCGAATTTATGGAATTATTTTGCGTGGGGCAATCAGATACTTTCTGCAACCACGCTGATGGCGGCGACGGTGTGGCTTATGCGCCAGGGGCGCCGGCTTTCGGCATCGGTTACGCTTCTGCCCGAAATGTTTATGACGGCCGTCGTAACCTCGTTCATACTGTGGACTCCGGGCGGGAGCGGGCAGCCGGTCGGGTTTGTGCCGGGCGGGCTCAAGATGACATGGGCCGTTCTGCTTGGAGTCGTGGTGGCGTTTGTCTTCGCAGCGTATGTTATTCGCTGCGCGCGCAGGGAGAGTTGAACATGAGTGTGAATATTGAGACGATTGCACGCGGTGTGGCCATCCGCAATTCAAAGATTCTGCTTTGCAGGGCGAAGGGCGGCAAGTCCACGTATCTGCCGGGCGGTCATATCGAGTTCGGTGAAACGGGCCGCGAGGCATTGATGAGAGAAATGAAAGAGGAGACGGCGCTTGACTTTACCGTCGGGCGTATTCTTGGAGTTCTGGAGAATTCGTTCATGCAGAATGGAGAGCGCCATTGCGAAATAAATCTTGTTTATGAGATGGCGTGTGACGCGGCCGCTGAGAGTGTGGACGCGGCGGAAGATTGGATAGAATTCGAGTGGTGCGATCTGTCCGATATGGACAGGGCCAATCTTCTGCCTGAAGGTTTCAGAGTGTTAAAAACAAATCCAAACGCAACATTTGAACCGTAATGCTTCATATTATAGCCACGCCAATCGGGAATCTCGCCGACCTTACTCCTCGTGCCCTTGATGCGTTCAAGTCTGCCGATCTGATAGCCTGCGAGGACACTCGCCGCACTTGGCAGCTCTTGACACACTTCGGGGTGCCGCGCCCTGAGATGATTTCGTACCGACAGGGCAACGAGGAGAGAATTGCCGAAAAGGTAATCACGGCCGTCCAGTCCGGCAAGGAGGTGGCGCTCTGCTCGGACGGAGGCTATCCTGGCATTTCCGATCCGGGGTATCGTCTTGTGCGCCGGTGCGCTCAAGAATCCGTGCCGTACGATGTCATCCCCGGGGCAAGCGCCGTGAATGTCGCATTGCTTATGAGCGGGCTTTCGACATCGTCATTCACGTTCCGAGGTTTTCCTCCGCGCGGCCCGGGAGCTCTTCGCAACTGGTTTGCCGAAGATAGAGACAAAGAACACACTCTTATCTGTTACGAGTCGCCGTACCGTGTCGCGCAAACGCTTGAGGCGGCGTATGAAGTGCTCGGCGATCGCGAGGCTGCCGTCTGCATCGAACTTACTAAACTGCATGAGCGCGTCTCGCGCGGCTACCTTTCCGATCTTGTCAGAGAATTTGCTTCGGCGAAGACAAAAGGCGAGGTTGCGATTGTTATTGCCGGCAGCAATCCAAAATTTGCGCGCGGCATTTAGCGGTGGTGTGATGGAGGCGGAGGCATGCAGAGCGTCAGGCATATTATAGTTGCGGTCTTTTCTGTTGCGGCGGTTTCGATTGCCGCGGCGTCGTCGGTTTTGGACGAGCTTATGCCGCGTCCTGTTTATGCAGTCGAAAGCGCCGATGCGCAGATCGGTGTTAAGCCGCCGCCCGGTGTGAGCGGTTATTACCGGCTGCGCATAAAGGGCGGACGCGTTGAGATTTCCGGTGATGCGGAAGGCAGACGGTACGCTCAAACAACGCTTGAGCAATTAAGGAAACTTTCGCGGGGCGCGCCTCTTCCGGATTGCACAATAGCCGACTGGCCGGCTCTTAAGTATCGCGGGGTTATGCTTGACTGCGGGCGTAATTATCAGAGTGTTGAATCGATTCTTGATATCATCGATCATATCGCCAAATACAAGATGAACGTATTTCATTGGCATATCACCGACAATTATGGTTGGCGGCTTGAGTCTAAAATCCATCCTGAACTTCAGCGGCGCGAAGCGTTTATGCGGCAGGCTGGCAGGTATTACACGCAGGAAGAATTCAAGAAGGTGCTTGCGTATGCCCGGCGCCGCGGCGTAACGGTAATACCCGAGCTTGACATGCCCGGGCATACGTTGGCGTTTCGCAAGGCCACGGGCATAAAGGATCTCGCTGCGGAGAAGGCAAAGATTGTGCTTGGTGAGTTGATAGACGAATTGTGCTCTCTGGCAACAGCGGAAGAGATGCCGATTATCCATCTTGGCACGGACGAGGCGCGCGAAAGCGGAGAGCGGGTGCCGCAAAGCCATCTTGATTATTGGGCGCAGAAAGTGACGGGCAGCGGCCGCAGGCTGATGGGCTGGTCGCCTGGGCTGAAACTGCCGGGGCAGTCGATAAAACAGCTGTGGATGGGCGCGAGTGATCCGCGTGGCGACAGGTGCTGTTATATAGATTCGCAGAACAGTTATTACATAAATCATGTCGACCCGGAAGAACTGCTTTCGGTCGCGGCGTATCAGCAGCCGTGCCGCTGGGGTGGTGAGAGCGAACATTTTGGCGCCATTATGTGCGTGTGGCATGACGATCGCATTTCACGCACTGAAGATGTGGCATTGATGAATGCCGTATATCCCGCGGTCGTGCTGTTGTCGGATAATTTTTGGCGAAATCGTCCGAAGGATGAGCCGGGCTTGTATGCCCGCCTGCCGCATCCGGGCGATCCGCGGTTTCAGCTTGCGCAGGATTTGGAGCGCAGGCTCGTAGCGCAGCGCGATAAGGTGGTCGATAAAAAGTTTCCGTTTCCGTATGTATCTCAAACGCAGATGCGCTGGAAGATGACAGATGCCGAGACGGGGGCCGTAATCGCAAGAGACATTCCCCAGGCGACAATTTATCCAAGACATTTCTGGTTCCCGGCTTCGGCCTATCATCCAAAGAACAACGGAGTGGTCCTGCTTGAGACATGGGTGGAAACGCAGAGTGATTTGGTGTGCGACGCATGGATAGGCATGACGGGCTTTTCGAGAAGCGACGGGCGGATGCGCGATGCACCTACGCCGGATATAGGTCAATGGAACAAGCATGGCGCTACTGTCGAAATTAACGGCGTTGAAATCGATCCTCCAAAATGGAACAGGCCGGCAACCCGCGGCAACCCCAAAGAGATTCCGCTTTCAGACGAGGACTACTGGTACCGTGAGCCTAAAAAGGTTTTCCTTAAAAAGGGTTTCAACCATATTAAGATGACGTTGCCCAAGAATGGCGGCTGGAAGTGGGTAGGCACTTTCGCCTTGCTCGATTATGATGGCGGGCGAGTGCGGGAGATTCCAAATTTGAAGTATTACAGTGAGAAGCCCGAATGATGCATAAATTGTGTGAGCTCTGTCCGCGGCGGTGCGCTGCCGACCGGTTCGAGGGCGCAGAGCGCGGCTATTGCGGCGCCGCAAATATGGCGCGCGTTTTCCGTTGGGGGCCGCATTTTGGTGAGGAGCCTCCCGTAACGCGCGAGCGCGGGAGCGGGTGTGTGTTTTTTTCACGCTGCACAATGAAATGCCTGTACTGTCAGAATTCCCCGTGGAGCTGGAAGGGTAAAGGCGAAGATAAGGGTGTAGACGAGCTTGCCGCAATACTGCGAACGCTTGCCGCGGAAGATAAGGTAGAAAATTGGAACATGGTATCGCCCACTCCATATTTGCCGTACATACGCGAGGCGGTTTTCAAATTGAGGGGTCTTGGCGTGAGTTTGCCGGTTGTGTGGAATTCTTCCGGCTATGAACGTGTTGAGACGCTCGAGGAGTACAGAGATTTATGTGATATTGCGCTCTTTGATCTGCGTTATTCAAATGATTCGACGGCGGTAGCCGCTTCGTGCGCTCCGGGCTACGTGAAGGCCGCGCGCGACGCTGTCAGGTGGGCATACGAGCGCGATGGCGTGAACCTTATTGTCAGGCTTCTCGTTCTGCCCGGTCATCACGAGCAGGCGATTGAAAATTTGGCGTGGCTTGCCGCGGAACTTTCAAATGAGGTCCAGGTTTCGGTGATGAGTCAGTATACTCCGGCGTACAAGGCGGTATCAACACCGCCATTCGACAGGCCTCTTACGGCTGATGAGTATAACGAGGTCGCTGAAGCCGCGGCAGATTTCGGATTTGAGAACGGGTGGGTTCAAGGGCTTGAAGCGAGCGATCCGAATCTCGCGCTCCTTGGGGAAAACATGGGTGAAAATCACGGAGTCGTAAAATGATTATAGACGCTCATTGCCATGTGGCGCGAGGTGAGGCGCGGCACTTTGTGTGTGAACCGTTTTCGGGCGAGGCGCGTGCGGGTGATGTGGTGTTTTACGGCACGCATCCGTGGGAGTATTTGAATTGGGACGGCGGCGGGCGGTTGCGTGAGGCGCTAAAGTCAAATCCATCGTCGGGTGTAGGCGAAATCGGTCTTGACAGATTGAAGGAGCGCGATATTCCTGCGGCGATGCGCGAGGCATTTGTACAGCAGCTGGAGATTGCTTCGGAGTTTAGAAGGCCTGTCGTGCTGCATGGAGCAAAATGCTGGGGTGAAGTTGTGAAGGCTTGTGCGCCGTATGTTGGCTCAATACCGTCTTTTCTTTTTCACGGGTTTTCACGTTCAGGGGGTTTGCTGCCCGAGATTGAACGCATTAACGGTTTTGTGTCGGTTGGCGGCGCGGTTATGAATGATCATGCGGTTAATTACAGAAAGCTTGTTCGGGAGATGCCCGCAGAACTGCTTTTGCTTGAAAGTGACGCATCGGCGGATAACAAGGACGAACTTCCCCCTATAGGCGAAATCCTTGTAAAGGTTGCGCAGTTGCGAGGTGTCGAGCCTATGGAGCTTGAGCGCGTAATAAGCGAAAATGCGCAGCGCTTTTTGGGTGCGAAAATTTTTTAAAATTCCCTATTGCATTGGTGACGGGGTTTGTGGTATACTATGCAATGTTTTCGGGTGATAAGAGAAACACAGGCGAGCTTAACTCAGTTGGTAGAGTGCCACCTTGCCAAGGTGGTTGTCGAGGGTTCGAGTCCCTTAGCTCGCTCCAATTTTTAGCGACCTGAAAAGTGAAATGGGAGCGTAGCTCAGCTGGTAGAGCAAGTGACTCTTA
>JAZOTG010000275.1:0-2639 GCA_045657505.1 Kiritimatiellia bacterium
CTCATACTTTATATGATATCAAAATCACGCCTCCCTTACCACCGCATTTTTAGAAATGCGGTGGTAGCTACAGCATCTCAACCGCCGCGGAAACTTTGCCGCGAGAGATACTGAGAGCGCCTGAAGTTATGGCATTGACTTCATCAACTCACTGCGATAAAATTGCACCAACTCTCGCAATCGGGGTGTGATCGCGAGTAATGCCGAATCCTCCAACTGCCCTGCGAGAGTTTTAAATTTCACCATACCAATCGACTTGGCCATAGTTTGTAAACTATGGCTTTAGCAAGCTCCTTCTGTATACCCTTTAGGCGTCCACTCAATATCGTATTTGACACTTGATTCATTACTGCCGCTATTGCGAACAACCTTTACAATCACCTCGGCCTTGTTGTTCGATTTCAAACGGATAAGCGCCGGAATGTTCTTCGGCATTTTAGCAGCTTGCGATATTGGTATTGAAATACATTTGTAATGCTCGTCCGTCAACATCGGCCATTCATTAGGTTGTAAATCAATCGTTGGAATCTCCGCCTCGCTGAATGCCGCGCCAACCACAACACTAGTACCGCGTGTTGGGATGTCGGTGGATAAATGCGATTCTGGGGTTTTCTTATCGAGAATATCCGTCAATCTTCTCTCCAGCTGATCCAAAATCCTGGCACGAGCGGAATAGCTCCGATATTTTCGCGGCGAATCGATTCATCGTATTCTTTACACAAATGGGGCTCGCGGCGTCCTGGATAAAGCACATACGCGCCTATAATCTCCCGCTTGATTTCCGCTTTCTGCAGGCGATATAAAATCGCATCCCGATACCGATGCATATCATCTATCGCAGCACGAGGCGACGCATCAATCTCAACGCCGCCTGCATTTTTCGTCGAAATCCGATACTTCGCATCAAAGAGATAGGTATAGACGGACTCTCCCTCTGAAATCGAAAAAACAATATCCGGGCGCTGAGGATTAAGCCCAGCCATCGTCTCTCCGTCTTCCCCTTCCTTGGCAGAATATGTTTTCTGATACGAAAGCAGATATGTACGCTCGCCATCTTTGAACGTCACATCAATCTTGCAAAGCTGCCCGTCTCCAGTGTACGAATCGGTCAATTCCGGTACATCCAACAATTCAGAAGCCGCCGAATCTCCCCACTCCTCACGGATCGGATCTCCGAACCTCCCCTTCAAAAACTCCCGCATTTTCAAAAAGCACCAAAACTCGTAAAGAGTGCTGATTGGTCGATATGAAACATCAATATCATCCCCACCCGGTTTCAATGCGGATTTCAGTTTTAGCCATGCAGTAAGAATCTGAGCATATCCTGCGCTCTTCTGTAAGACAAGACTTTGCTGTCTAAATCCTTCAAAATTCGAAACGCCTCTAAAGAACGGATGCAATGCCAACTGCTTCAGCTTAATCGCCCGATCTTCCACTCCGTCCTTCCATGCCTGCGAAACCTTCTCCATACCCTTCAACTTCTCACCAAACGCCTCAAGCTTACGCCGCAATTCCTTCAACGAATAAAGCACAAACCTATTCTCCGGCGTATCGCATTCCGCCACAAGCCGCTCAGTACGAAACCGCTCCTGCGCCCTGCGATCGTCGCTCATGCGATTAAACCTATTTGCAAGCTGTGCCGTCCATCGCTTGATGCGGTCTGCCCTACGCCAATCATCAGTCGCGATATACCGCCGATGCGGATTATTCACGATACGCTTGCATGCACTTTCATAATAATCGAATACATCAACAAGAATATCGTACCAATCCTTATCATTCTGCTCGCCGTCACGGTTCAGCGCTGCGCCCCAAAACGTCTTACTTAAAAATGCGCGAACGATATTCGGGCGTTCCGCGTCAATCGTCTTCACGATTTCCGCGTAATCTCGCGCCACATTCATCTTAACCGATACGACCATGAACTCCAACCGCAGCGTCTGCTCCTTGCCGTCAGAAAACACAATCCGCAAATCCAACCTGAAACGCCCAGGCTCATTGATGAAATCTAACGCCCCAACGAGCGTTCCTTCGTCAAAATTAAACGAATCCGCAACACTGGCCATGCGATGCTCAACTCGAACATCCTTAACGGTGCGCCCATCAACCGATTTGAAATCACCTCTAAAGAAATAGCGAGTCTCAAAGAAAACAGGCATCGCCTTAACCGACGCCTCTCCCACAGAATAACGAATATCGTCAGCTTCCTCACCGCCTTTAAAATTGAACACGCAATCCATATTGGCGGAATATTCCGTCAAAATCTCTGCCGCTCCGTCTTCAACGTCCTCTTTGACACGGCTGATGAACGCGTCCTGCTTGCCGTCGATATCCGCCCTCACCTTGAGAACGAGCCCGACCGACGGCACTGCTACGCGGAACACCTCTGTTACATTATTCGCCATTTGTCATTAAGTCTTAACGAACCAACCACCAGTACGTTTAGAACCTCGATATTCAATTCTATTATCTTTCGAAAGTCGTTCCAAAACACGACGAACCGAACGCGTAGAAGTCCTTACCTCAAGAAATATTGCGTCCATTTTTATACCTGGTTTATTTCTGACAACCTCTAAAACCGCACTATCCTGCCCCTCTGTATCATACGCTTTAACCGACTTTATCTGGCCACTTTTTTG
>JAZOTG010000276.1:0-2506 GCA_045657505.1 Kiritimatiellia bacterium
TGCGTTAAGAGCCGCAGCAGTAGCATCAAGCGATGCGATATCAGCGACATTGAGCGTCGTGAGCGATGCGTCAATCTTCTTGATAAGGCCAGAAAGCACCTTGCCGGGGCCGAACTCGACGAAGCAGCCGCATCCAAGCGCCTTTGCCGTTTCAACATCGGCCGCCCAGTTCGTTGTACCCGTAACCTGCTCAAGCATCATAGCACGGATTTCGGACGGATCAGACGAATGAGGTTTGCCTGTAACATTGGAAAGAACAGGAATGGCAGGAGCCTTAAAACCGATTTCATCAAGAACAGGAGACAGTTTTTCGCGAGCGCTCGTCATAAAGCGCGAATGGAAGGCGCCAGCCGTAGCAAGCGGAAGAGCGCGTTTAATACCAAGCTCCTTTGCTACTGTCGCCGCCGCGGCAATAGCATCCTTTGAGCCGGAAAGCACCTGCTGCGCAGAAGAATTGACATTGGCTACCGTACATGAGGTTCTTTCGCACAAAGCAGCAAGCTGTTCGGGCGATGCACCGACAATCGCAATCATACCGGAAGGTTCAAGCTCGCACGCCTCCTGCATAAAGCGACCGCGCGCTTCAAGAACCTTAAGTGTTGAATCAAAATCAAGAACGCCTGCAGCGCAAAGTGCTCCCCATTCGCCAAGAGAAAGCCCCGCAGCGCAAGAAAACTCAACATTTACTTTCTTTTTGAGGGCGAGAAACGCTGCATATGAAGTCACAAAAATTGCCGGCTGGCAAATATTGGACTTGGTAAGCTCTTCAGCCGGACCCTCAAAACAAATCTTCTTGAGATCAAAGCCCAAAACAGAATTGGCAGTATCAAACAATTTCATCAACTCAGCATCAGCTTGAGCAAAGTCAGCTCCCATTCCAGGAACTTGTGCACCTTGGCCAGCAAAAATACAGCATTTTGACATATTTTTTCCTCAATATAATATGAAGAGACATACTCTATTATAAACACTGGATATTATTTCATAATATCAGCAAAATTTCAAGAGTCAGCATATGTCTATATTATACTCACCCCAATAACCGGGGAGTGTCCCTATGGTAAATCAGGGAGTGTCCCTATGGGGAATTGGGGAGTGTCCCCAAGAAAATTCAATATTTATAATATTGACCAGGCATAATGATTATGATATTGTTTACTGCAAACAAACATTGAGGACAACTATGAATAGACGCGAATTTATGAAACTTTCCGCAATGGCGATTGCTGCGCCGTCATTCGGGAAAGCGACAACACCAGACAACACCCCTACCAGCAACCAACCTTCAAAGCCACCGCAGCAATCATCGATCTTCAGAGTTAAGCCACATATACAGCTATTCTCAGAAAACACTGTAGAAATTGTTTGGATTACGAATGTAAACGCAACGGGCTATGTGACATGGAGTCAGGACAATTGGAAAACATTTACCCGCGCGTGGAACGAAGAAGATGGACTGCTTTCAGCAAATACGAATATCCATCGAGCGCTTATTACCGATTTTAATCCTAAAAAACCGCTTGAATTCAAAGCGCACTCGCGGCCGTTCAAACTATTTGGCCCATACCGCATTAATTACAGCGCAGAAGAAGAAGTCTATTTTGGAAAAATGCGAGCAATATGCCCGGATGATAACACTGTCTCATGGGCAATGTTCAATGATGTTCACGAAAATCTCTCTGTGTACGACACGTTTATGCCGCACTTGAGCGATGTTAACAGCCTCTGCATCTTCAACGGAGATATATTAAACCATGTCGACAATCAAAGTGATGTAATCGACAGGCTTGTCGAACCGTTCTCGCGCATCGCAAAAGGTGCCGAGCTGCCCGTCTGGTATGTTCGCGGCAACCACGAAACGCGAGGTGGATTCGCGCGGGACATGCGTAACTATCTCGCGCTGAAAAACGGCTCTTATTACGGGGCGGCAACAATTGGAGATGTCCGGTTTGTGTTTCTCGACTGCGGAGAAGACAAGCCCGATGCACACAAGGCATACTCTGGCTTAGTTGATTTTGACAGCTATATAGCAAGGCAGAACGCATGGCTTGAAAAAGAGGTAAAATCAAATGAATGGGTAAATGCCAAAGCCAGAGTAGCCGTGCGTCATATTCCCATGTTAATGTCAAAATGGGATCATAAACTCCCGCGGCTGTCACACATGGACAATATTCTCAAAAACGCAAATGTCAGCCTTGGGCTTAGCGCGCATATTCACTGCTGGATCTACGACCGCCCCAACAAAAACAGGCCCTATCCTTTATTCACAGGAGGCGGGCAACGCTTAGGCAACCCCCAAAGCCGCTCAGACGCGACACTTGTAAAATGCTGTTACTCCAACGGTAAGATTGATGTTAAAATACTTGATCAAACCGGAAAGGCTGTTATCACAGAAACGGTTAAAATCTGAGCACTCCCAATTCTCATATTATTTTTGGTATAATACACACCAATAAATATTGCCAGGATGGTGGAATGGCAGACGCAGCGGACTTAAAATCCGCGG
>JAZOTG010000277.1:0-1952 GCA_045657505.1 Kiritimatiellia bacterium
CCGAAAGCGTGCAACCCGTTCCATGCGTCGAAACCGGTTTTTCAATCCGCGGCAGAGAAAACGCAGAAAATTCTCTACCGTCGAAAAGAACATCCTCGGCCTCGATATTCCCGTCGGCCGCATGCCCGCCCTTGACCAAAACCGCAGCGCCAAATCTGTCGTATAGACATTCGGCCGCGTCGTAGACATCTTTACGCGACCCGACCGCCCTCCCGCTTAAAACTTCCGCTTCAGGAATATTCGGCGTTATTAATGTCGCGAGCGGAAGCAGATGTTCCTTCATCGCTTTTTGGGTCGAGTCACCTGCCAATTTCGCTCCGCTCGTCGCGACCATAACCGGGTCAATCACCTTGGCGATTTCGGGGTACGCTTTCATTCTCTCGACAATCGCCTCGACAACATCCGCCGAACCCAGCATACCGGTTTTTAAAGCGGCTATCGAATATGTTCCCAAAACCGCGTCCAACTGAGCGCCGACAAAATCAGCGGCGATTTCGCTTATCGCGTAAACGCCGTTCGGATTTTGCGCGGTAAGCGCAGTAACAACGGAACAGCCGTGAAGCCCGTAAGCATGAAATGTGCGCAAATCGGCCTGGACGCCCGCATTGCCGCCCGAATCGCTGCCTGCAATCGTAAGGCAGCATGAACTATAACCGTTCAATTTCATTTCCTCCGCAGGTATTATCCTGATCAGGTTGAAGGGTATTATCTCAGCACCCGGACACTTGCCCGGCAGCACCCCTGTATGTGAAGTATTATATCACAAATCAGCCGAGAAAAGAATCAGAATCAAGACTCCTTTCTAAAACCGCGATTCGTTAAAATAGTGTGCACCCAATTCAGAAAATGGGACATTCCAAGAGTGGCCCGTTCGTCAAATACTGTGCACCGTTGTAAAATAGGAACATGTGCAACATGTCTAGAAAGTCAAGATTCGAATATATCGGTGAAAAACGCCGCGCCTACGCCAAGTCCGAGAAAGCAAAGCGATCCCGCATCCTCGACGAGGTATGCGAGACGCTCGGCTACACGCGCAAGTACGTCATCAAGCTCCTGACCGGGAATATCCGCTATCGGGAGCGTAAAGGACGCGGAAGGACGTACGGCACCAGTGCACTTGAGAACGTCCGTCGGATATGGGAGAGCGTTGGATGCCCCTGCACAACGTACTTCGTGTCCGAGCTGCCGAGAATCGTGCGTGAATACGAGGAATGCATCGCGCTTATAAAGCCGAAAGAGGACAAGAGCGCCATCCTCTCAATGAGCGCCTCGACCCTCGACCGCGCGTTCAAGGGCCTGCCGCGAATCAAGCCGTTCGCCACAAAGTACAACAGGCGCTCCGGCATCAACAGACCGATCCTCGACGCCATCGAATGCAAGTCAGGCGAAGAGGTAATGGCCTGCCATGTCAGACCCGGCGACACGCAGATCGACACCGTGGCGCACTGCGGGGGCGACATGCGCGGGAACTTTTTCTGGACACTCACACAGACCGACAGGAACACGCAGTGGACCGAGATCACCACAACATGGAACAGGGGAATGCATAATACCGTCTCGGCTCTAAAGCGACTTGAGCGACGCTTCCCCTTTCCAATCACGACCGAACATGTGGATAATGGCCCAGAGTTCATCAACTACGCAATGGCCGAAATGCAGGGCAAGCGCAAGGAGATATCCATCTCAAGGTCGCGTTTCTACAGGAAGAACGACAATGCCCACGTCGAGCAGAAGAACGGCTCCGTCGTCCGCGAGCTCTTCGGCGAATTGCGGCTCGACTGCCAGGACCTTGAGCCCGACCTAATGCGGCTGGAGGCAGAATGGTCCGATTACTGCAACTTCTTCAGACCCACGAAGATGATCGTCGCCAAGACGAAAAAGCCCGATGGCAAGGGCTACGTCCGCAAATACCAAGCTGGAGGCCCGAAGACTCCTTACCAGAGGGTCCTTGA
>JAZOTG010000278.1:0-4428 GCA_045657505.1 Kiritimatiellia bacterium
GATGAATGCCGTTTTTAACTGCACGAATCCGGGTGGCATGCAGGATTTGATCGATGCAGCCGGCGTTCAGCCGGGCATGATGAATATGGAAGTTCAGACATTAGGGTTCTAAAGAGGAGGTTAGAGCATGAAAAAATTGGCATTTAGGACAATCGCGCTCGCCGCGGTAAGTTGCTCCGCAGTTTCCTTCGCAGATAACGACTGGGAAAATACTGCTGTAAATTCAAGCAATCGTATGCAGGCGGTGTCATATGTTCTGCCGCTTTCAAGCCATAAAGATGCTTTTACACGCGATTTAGAATTCATCACTCCCTACAAAATGTCGTTGAACGGCTTTTGGAAGTTTCGCTGGTTCGGCGATCCTGAACGGAGGGTCAAGGACTTTTGGAAATTGGATTTCGATGATGCCAACTGGGGTGTGATAGATGTTCCAAGCTGTGTTGAAATGCGTGGTTACGGCATTCCCATTTATACCAATGTTCAATATCCGCATGCCAAGAATTGGCCTAAAATTCTCGACTGCGCCACTGGTACGCATGATTACAATCCGGTATCGCTCTACCGCCGCAAGTTTACAGTCCCTGCAGGCTGGAAGGGCCGCGAGGTGATTCTGCGATTTGACGGCGTCTATTCTGCGTATTATGTGTGGGTGAACGGCAGGAAGGCAGGGTATGCCGAGGATTCACACCTTCCGTCAGAATTCAACATTACCGGTTATGTTGAGCCTGGCCGCGAAAACACAATCGCGGTTGAGGTTTACCGCTGGTGCGACGGTAGTTATCTTGAGGACCAGGATATGTTCCGTTTCTCGGGCATATTCCGCGATGTCACATTGTGGTCAAGGCCAAAATCGGGTATTGCCGATTTTAGCGTTGCTACTGTTTTGAGTTCCGATTACAGCAGCGCCTGTTTTGAGCTTGATGTCGAGACATATGGTGAGGCGGCGCCACATGTTCAGGCCGAACTGTTCGACCCCGCGGGGCAAAAGGTTGCCGATTTCCCCGCCGCTTCGGCAGAAAAAAACGGAGTGAAAAGTTCCTGGAAAGTTGACATCAAAAATGTAAAGCTCTGGAGTGCGGAGAAGCCGGATTTGTATACGCTTGTCATGAAGTGCGGCGCGGATACGCGTGCAAAGCGTGTCGGTTTCAAGGATCAGCGCATCATCGGCAACACGCTCTACATCAACGGAAAGCCGGTGAAATTAAAAGGCGTTAACCGCCATGAAACGAATCCGTACAACGGCCGGGCGATATCGCTTGATGACATGCTGCGCGATATTGAGCTTATGAAGAAGTACAATATCAATACGGTGCGTACGAGCCATTATCCCAATCATCATCTCTGGTATGAACTCTGCGACATATATGGCATATATGTGATTGCCGAGGCGAACGTCGAGGCTCATGGCTATGGGTATGGCGATAAGGGTATCGGGCGTTTTAAGCAGTGGGAGCACTCGATAGTGGAGCGCAACGTGCGCAACGTGAGGTTTTACCGCAACCATCCTTCGGTCGTAATGTGGTCGATGGGTAATGAAACCGGCCATGGAGACTGTTTCCGCAAGGCTTTGTCGGCGGTGAAGGCTTTGGATCCTTCGCGTATAACGCATTGGGAGCGCGGCAATGCCGATGCTGAAGTGGATTCCTCAATGTATCCGTCGGTTGAGTCGGTCAAATCGCGCGGCGAAGGCGCGAAAAAGCCGTATATTATGTGCGAATACGCCCATGCCATGGGGAACGCCGTCGGCAATCTCAAGGAGTACTGGGACGTGATTTATTCGAATCCCGTGCTTATCGGCGGTTGTATATGGGACTGGGTGGATCAGGCTCTGTGGAAGATGACTGGACGGGTAGACAAAAATACGGGCCGCGCAGAGAAGATTCTTGCATACGGAGGCGATTTCGGTGACGTTCCCAATGACGGCCCGTTCTGCAATAACGGTGTTATAAGCCCGTTCCGTGACGTTACAGCGAAGCTTATCGAGGTTGGTCATGTTTATCAAAATCTCATTGTGACCCGCGCCGCCGATGGAAAGTTCGAATTGGAGAACCGTTTCGGTTTCACTTCCGCCTCTGAATTCTCGGGCAGGTGGCAATTGCTTAAAAACGGAGAGGTTGTTTCTTCCGGCAATTTCGTTCCGCCAGACGTGCCTGCGCTCTCAAAGGCAGAATTCGAAATCCCCGAGGTCTCTAAAGCGGTTGCAGAGCAGAAGGATGCAGAGGAATTGTTTATAAACTTCTCCTTTGCGACCAAGGCCGATTGCGTATGGGCGAAGTCTGGATGGGTGGTTGCAAGCGATCAGATTCATTTGAAAGGTGATTTCTGGGCGGCAGATAAGCCTAAGGAAAATACCGAGGAGAAAAAGTCGCCGTCAGTTCAAATGGCAGTTGTCGACAGCGATGATTTCCTGCAGGTGGAACACGCAAGGACCGCCGCCCGATTTAGCAGGAAAACGGGCCTAATAACAAAGCTGATTCTAAAAGGCGGCGTGATGGTATGCAGCGATCCGGCCGCAGGTATTCAGGCGGGGCCTCATCTTACATGCGCTCGCGCGTTCACCGACAACGACAAGTGGATGAAAGGCAGCCGTAAAGTAGGCAATAAAACGACGCGCGGATTTTTTGACAGCGGTCTTGCTCACCTTACACATCACGCCGAATCCATCTCTGTCGAGGGCAACAGGGTAAAAACCGTTGTGGATGTTACCGGCTTTAAAGGCGCCGGGTTCCGTCACGAGTGCGATTATGTGTTTATGGATGACGGGTCGCTTCGCATAGAGAACAAGGTTGTCCCGTACGGCAGCATGCCGCACGCACTTGCAAGGCTCGGGCTTACAATGCGCCTTCCTTCGTGGCTCGAATCTGTCCGCTACTACGGGCGCGGACCGTTTGAGAATTACATCGACCGCTGCACGGGAAGTTTTGTCGGCATATATAGTTCAACTGTGACCGAGCAGTTCGTGTCGTACGTGCGCCCGCAGGATAACGGCTACAAGTCATCGGTGCGTTGGGTCGAGTTTACCGACGCGTATGGCAAGGGCGTGCGTTTTTCAGCGAGCGAGCCGCTGTTCGTTCAGGCATTGCATTACGGATGGGAGGATCTGGCGTTCGCCCGCCATCAAAACCGTCAACCCAGCTGGAATACGCCTCTTGAGCCGAGAAAGGAGGTCATGCTTAATCTTGACGTAAGGCAGACCGGTCTTGGCGGGGCAAGTTGCGGTCCAATGCCGATGGGTAAATATGTCTTCAACCCCAATGAGACCGTTGCCTGGTCGATTACTATCGAGCCTGTCAGCCGTAAATAAACAGTAGGGCGTATGTCGATGGAGCGTCAAAGCGAAGAACTCAATAGGCGCAATACAGCCTTTGACAATAAACTGCGTCCTACAAATTTCGAAAATTTTGTAGGGCAGGAAAAAATCCGTGATAGGCTTTTGCTTTCTGTCGAGGCTGCCAAGGCGCGGGGCGAATCGCTCGATCACGTTCTTTTTTCGGGGCCTCCGGGGCTTGGCAAGACAACCTTGTCGTATATACTTGGCGAGGCTATGGGCGTTAATGTGAAAACAACGTCGGGGCCGGTGATAACAAAGCCGGGAGATCTTGCGGGGCTGCTTACGACGCTTGAGCCTGGCGACATAGTTTTTGTCGATGAAATCCACCGTATGGCAAAGACCGTAGAGGAATACCTTTATAGCGCAATGGAGGACTTTGCCATTGACATTATGATTGACCAGGGCCCGAACGCCCGCTCGGTGCGCCTCGAACTGCCGCGCTTTACGCTAGTGGGAGCGACTACGCGCATAGGGCTTATCGCCGCTCCGCTAAGGGCTCGCTTTGGCTTGGTTAACAGGCTGGATTATTATACGCCCGAACTTCTTGCCGAAATTGTGGCAAGGAGCGCCGGAAGGCTTGGCGTTGACATTGACCGCGAAGGCGCTTTTGAAATCGCAAGACGTTCGCGCGGCACGCCGAGAATCGCGAATAATCTCCTGAGGCGTGTCCGCGATTATGCTCAGATAAAGGCCGGCAATTTTATAACCGGTGATGTCGCTCGCGATTCACTGGGGCTGTTGGAAATAGATCCTAACGGATTGGACGAGATGGACAGGCGAATTCTCGAGACGGTTTGCGTAAAGTTCTCTGGCGGCCCCGTAGGGCTTTCAACAATAGCCGTATCGGTCGGTGAAGAGCCTGATACGATAGAGGAGGCGTATGAGCCGTTTTTAATCATGGAGGGGTACATTGAGCGTACTCCAAAGGGGCGGATCGCCACAAATCTTGCCTTTAACAGACTTGGGCTTTCAAAATAACATAATCGAGGAATATATGATGAGAGAAAAATACCGCGATGTTTTGCTTGGTGCGTGCGGAATGATCGCCGCCATCACAATGACGTCTGCAGCTGTTGCCGCAGAGTCTCAATCGCAGG
>JAZOTG010000279.1:0-5489 GCA_045657505.1 Kiritimatiellia bacterium
GGGGGGGTGATCACGCAGTTATCGGGGGTGAAGGTGATACCGGAATAGGTCGCCTTCGTCAATTTGCCGCCGAAATTCTGCACGGCAAAGGAAATACTCTGCAGGGGGAATTGTACGTAAGACAGCTTTACGGTTGCCGAAAGCTTATCGTCGGACAACGGCTTTCGCCTATCTTCCTTTTCCACCAGATCTTTAAGCGCGTCAAAAACCACATCTTTTACGACACTCTCGCCGTCCTGCGTGGAACAGCCAGCGACAAAAAAGCGGCGCAGCTCCACCGTTCCTCTCGGCGTGGAAACATACTTGTCGTTAACTGTGCGTGAAACCGTAGAGATGTGAACGCCGGTTTTATCAGCCACTTCTTTCATTGTCATAGGGCGCAGCCCCTTAAGGCCGCATTCAAAAAAGCCGGGCTGACTGTCAAGTATCGCTTGGGAGATTGCAACAACCGTCTGCTCGCGATTCTTGAGCGCTTCGCAGAACTCTTTTGCCGAAGCGATTTTTTTCTTGATATATTCCTTTGTCTCGACGTCAATCCCGGGATTGGCGAGCATATCAATATAACGCTGGGAAATTTTAATGTTTGGCAGGCTTCGCGAATCCACTCTCGCCAGCCACCGCCCGTCAACATTAACGGCATGCACCTCTGGATTGACATATGCCACCGTTTTGCCAGAGCGCGAAAAAGCCCTTGCCGGACGCGGATCCAATGTACGCAATTCTCTTAAAACATCGGCATAACGCTCGTGACTGACACCCAACGTCTTTTCAACAACTGAAATATTGCCCGCGGCAATATCGCGCAAAAGCCCTTTTTCGAGAATTTCACGCACTTCATTTTGATACGCGGAATTATCAAGCTTGTCTATTTGCGAAAGAAGGCAATCTTCGAGAGAAACCGCACCGCACCCGGGAGGATCAAGAGTCTTGATGACCTCAAGTATGCTTAAAATCTTTTCTTCACTCTCGCCGGTAACCATTATCAAATCTGGAATTGAACCAGAAAAATACCCGTCGTCATTCAATTCGCCTACGAGCATTTCGGCAAGAGGAACATCGGCGGCATCGATATCGGCCGTTGCAATTTGCGACATCAAATGACTCTCAAGAGTCTCTTCTTCAATTCTTGATTCGAAAAAATGGCGACGCTTCTCCAAAGCATCCGCATCGGCGGTATATGACGAATAAATTTCAGAATCGTCATACGGCTCATCACTCTCAGCCGAAGTTTCAGACTTGTAACTCTCGGATTCCGCCTGCGAAATCGTCTTGACCTCAAGCACCCTTTCAATCTCATCAATTACGGGATTGTGCTCGATTTCATTATTTAACTCCGCTTGCAATTGCGGCAAATTCATCGCAAGCATATTCAGAGCCCTGCGCAATGCAGGCGCCATCACAGCCGACTGCTTCTGCTTTAACTGCGCTGAATGCGAAATATTCATCAACTCTGCTCTGTGACTCGCATTACTTCCATAACGCTTGTAACGCCGCGGAAAGCCTTTGCCCAGCCGTCCTGACAGAGCGTTCGCATGCCCTTTGCGATGGAGCGATTGCGAATTTCGGTCGCGTTTTCGCGGCGGACAACAGCGCCCTCGATTTCTTCATCGACTTCAAGAACCTCAAAAAGAGCCCTTCTGCCTTTATACCCCTTAAGTGCGCAGTGATCGCAACCGACAGGCTCGAAAACCGTAGTCTTTTCCGGCGGCTCGCTGAGATTGTAATACTTCATATCAAGCGGCACCTCACTCATACACTTGGGGCATAGTCTGCGGCACAAGCGCTGCCCCATTACACCAGCTACGGCCGAAGCGATCAAAAACGGTTCAACACCCATGTCGATAAGACGCGGGAACGCTCCTGCCGCGTCATTTGTATGAAGTGTTGAAAACACCATATGACCCGTAAGAGAGGCGTTAATCGCAATTTCAGCCGTTTCGCGGTCTCGGATTTCGCCGACCATGATAATATCGGGGTCCTGACGTAAGAACGCTCTGAGCGCGCGGGCGAATGTCATGCCGATTTCAGACTGCATCTGCACCTGATTGATGCCCGCCATATGGTATTCGATTGGGTCCTCGGCCGTCATGATTCTCACATCGATTTTATTCACCTCATGAAGAAATGAATAGAGCGATGTCGACTTGCCCGAACCTGTGGGCCCCGTGACGAGAAATATGCCGTTCGGCCTGCGTATGATTTTATCGACTACTGCAAAATCGCGGTCGTTGAAACCAAGATCGCTCATCTTAACAAAGTTGCCGCTCTTTGCCAAAAGTCGCAGCGAAATCGACTCACCATACGCTGCCGGCATCGTCGAAACACGGATGTCGATATCCTGGCCGGAAATACGCATGCTGATTCGGCCGTCCATAGGCAATCTTTTCTCGGCGATATCAAGATTGGCCATTACCTTGATGCGCGAGATAATCGCCGCCTTGAGCCTGTTGAGCTGCGGCGGCACATCTACCTTGTGCAGCATTCCGTCTATTCGGTATCGTATGCGAAGTTCCGTCTCCTGCGGTTCAATGTGGATATCGGTAGCCCCCTGTCTATCGGCCTCAACGATGATCTGGTTGACAAAGGGCACAATCGACGCCTCCTCACCCATCTCGTTGACGTCGATCTTTGTCATCGCGCCGATATCGTCCTCAATCGAATAGATGCCATCGTCAATCATCTTCTCGATGGCATCGGCACCGACGCCGTAATATTTCTTTACGGCCTTTTCGACATTATCCTTCGTTGCAAGCTGTGTCTCTATGGGACAATGCGCAATCAACTTCAACGCGTCGGCAGGCGTTGTATCGAACGGATCGGAAACAACGACCGTAAGCGACATTCCGTCGTACCTGAACGGCAGTACGTTATACTGATAGACGGCGCTTGCAGGCACCATGGTAAGAGCCTCAGGCGACGGAGCGCTATGCTCAACATCGGCAAGTTCGAGCCCCAGCACTTTGCCGACAGCCCCCAACACTTCTATTTCACGGTGACCGCCATATTTTACAGCCGCCTCAAACACGCCAATTGAAGGATTTTCGGAGCGATATGCAAGAATATTATTGATTTGACTTTCGGAAAATATCCCGGCGTTTCTCAATATCAATGTTGCAAGCAGCGAATTTGCGGTCGACTGAGTTTCTGGCATGGCTACACTCTTATATAATGATTTAATTTCCAACAATTATAGCAATTTATACGACTTATGTACACTGCTTGCTCAATACTCCAAAAGGCTTCCGCCTATTGTTTCACGCAAAATGGAATCGCCCGGCACCTTTGACGGATCGGCATCATGTATGGCGGAGAGCAAAAGCGAAAGCATTTCAGCCTTAGGCTCTCCCGGTATTTTCAATTTGACAAGTTCAAGCAGACCTGCAACATAGCGCTTGAGCACCGACAGTTCATACTCCAACCCTGAGTCAAACACGGCGTCGGCGCCTAATGCAAATGGCGTTATCCATTTTTTTTCGCCGGCAAGCACTTTAGGCCATATGCGAAAAGTCTCTATGGGGCTCATCTTGCGGAACTGGTTGTCGCGCACAAGCCTGCGCATAAACCTTGCGTCCTGAGGAGGCAGTCTCGACTGGGCGAAAACGACAACCTGCGTCAGCGGCTCAATGTATATGCGAAATTTGCACTCGTTGGCAACACCCTCCGTAAGGATGGGGTTTAACGCATGTATCCCTTCAAGAATAATAACGGTACTGGACGAAATTTTTGTCGGCGAGGAAGAATCGTATCCGTCATGAATCTCAAAATTGAATTTGCGCAAACGCACTTCTTCGCCGCGCATCAATGCGTTCAAATCGGCGGTAAGACGCGGCATGTCGACGCATTCAACATGCTCATAGTCAAGTTCACCGTTTTCATCGCGCGGATTACGCTTGTCGCCTACAAAATAATCGTCGGTAGAAACCAGAATCGCGTCGACGCCGTTAACCTTGAGCTGCGTTGCAAGACGCTTTGCCGTTGTCGTCTTGCCCGACGACGAAGGGCCTGCAAGCAAAACGAGCCTAACGCTTCCCCGCGCGGTTATTCTATCAGCAATTGCCGAAAGCGCCTTGACCTGTTTGGCCTCGCAGTAAAGAATAAAATCGCCGCTGCGCCCCGAATCGGTAATTTCATTTAACTCGTCGACCGTCATCAGCCCCTCCTCTCATTCCAACCGAGTTTGCGTGAAAGCACCTTGTAGGGATCATACCCGTCGAGTTCGACAAAATTCGCCTTGCGGTTGCTTTTTGAGATTTCGGCGCATTCATCACCGCCAAGCTTAAAAACGCCTTCCCCATCGGCATATACGCCGATATTCTCGGCAACACCGTTCACTCTGCGCCTCGACGTTATCGTTATTGAAACATCGTCATTGAGCACGATGGAACGCACGCCGAGCGCATGCGGATTGATGGGGGTTACGGAAATGACGGGGCAATCTGCCAGAAGCACCGGCCCGCCGGCTGCCAGCGAATAGGCCGTAGAGCCAGTAGGGGTTGCGACAACCAGTCCGTCGGCCATATAGCGCGTAGCGTCCCTGCCGTTCACCATCATTTCAAGCACGGCGGCATGGCCTGACATTTCGCGTGTTATAACGATATCGTTAAGCGCGGTATAAACAGGCGAGCCTGTTTTGCGCACTTCAAGCATGGAACGGTATGCTACCTTGAAAGATCCTTTCGACAGCATGGAAAACGCATCTCTAAAATCCCCATCGCCAACGGAAGAAAGATACCCAAGCGAGCCAAGATTAAAACCGAGAATACCCGCAGAATCAATCTCGCGTGCGGCACGCAAAATAGTTCCATCACCGCCAAGAGCAATAACAACATCAGCAAGTTTCAAATCATCAACGATGCTCAGCCCAGACATGACGGCATCGCGCGAGAGCGAATGCACCGCAGAAACGGCGGCCTCTTTGGCGGAATTGATGTAGAAACCGACTTTTAACATACTCTTTACCGATCAGGCCCCTCTACTTTGCGCCAAACGCAGCAATTCACGATTCTTTTCGCCAAGCGCGGGCTTCTTCTTGAAACTCGACACAAGAGCCGACTCGAGATTTTCAGACGATAAGCCGGTGCATCCTATTTTCATCAGCGCTGCAAGCATCATAGTGTTGGCGGCCTTTGGCACTCCAAACTCTTCGGCCATACGGATGGCCGGCCACACGACAAGCTCAACGCCCTCCGGCGGCTGAACATTCACCGGCACGGTTTCATCGACAATAACAACGCCTCCCTTGCGCACATCACCGACAAAGCGCTCGTATGAAGGCTGGTTCATGCACACCAGTACGTCGGGATGCTCAACCGTGGGAGAACCGATGGAAGAGCCCGAAACTACAACCGAACAGTTTGCGCTTCCGCCGCGCTGCTCGGGGCCGTAGCTCGGAAACCAAAGGGTGTGGCGACGTTCAAGGCGTGCGGCCTCTGCGATGCACAGGCCAAGCGACAAAATGCCCTGCCCGCCGTAACCTGCAAATTTGAAGC
>JAZOTG010000280.1:0-7195 GCA_045657505.1 Kiritimatiellia bacterium
GTTCCGTAATCGAAAAAGCCGTGCAGATCGATTTTTGAATTATCGACTTCTAATACATCTGCTCTTGATGATGTAAATGTGCCATGTGTAACAATTGGCGCGGGACCTGGTGTAATTACAAGATACGCTGCTGTACCTAATAGTACGGCAGCGAGTATAGCATTTACAACTTTTTGCCAAGAAAAAACCATTTATTTCAACATGGATTTAATGTTCTTGGATATGTCTGTATTGTCAAGAACACCGCTGAATTTTTGCGCACCGACTCCAATGGCTGTCGTCAGGACGGGCTGCCCCGTATGACCGCCCGTACTCCAATTGAGGCCTGCTTTTCTGTTTAATACATGCCTGAGCTTTGAGCCGAACACATAGCTTTTAATGCCATCGTATTGATTCGATTCTTTAATCTTAGACTTGAATGACGCCATATCCTTGTCGAAAGCCTTTTTGACTTCCTTTATTTCGTCTGATGATAACACAAGCGGATCGTTCTTTGGATTGCCTTTGAATTTAAGGCCAAAAGCCTTTTTCACTGTTTCTTCCGTATCCTCGAAGGTTAAATTCCCTTTATTCTCTTTGAAAAGATTTTCAAAAAGCGTCTTAAAGCCGTCTACGCTCATTGTTTGATGCATCAACAATTTTATGTCAGTTTTGTTGCCAGTATTTGCAATGCCCATGGTAAGTCCGCCGGTCTCATGGTCGCCGGTGACAACGATCAACGTGTCGTTAGGGTGCTTCTTGAGAAAATCTACAGCCACCTTGACTGCATCATCCATAGCAAGTATTTCACGGATACTCGTAGCGGCGTCGTTTGCATGCCCGGCCCAATCTATCCGTCCGCCTTCGACCATCATAAAGAAGCCCGTATCGCCGTCAAGCATTTCAATACCTTTTTTCACCATTTCCGCAAGTGTCGGATATTCTCCACCGGCATTCTCTATGTCTATGGAATAAGGCAGAGCGCCGTTGGTGAATCTTGTTATCAACTTGCCGTCAGATGGCTTATGCGCAAAAAAATCAGACTTCTTTTTAATGATTTTATAACCTTGCGTTTCTGCATAGTTGTACAAGTGCCCGTATTTCTTATACTCGGGATGTTTTTTGTTTTTATGACGCCCGTCAAAACCGCCGCCGGCAAAGAAATCAAATTTGGAATTTACGAGATCGACGCCGATGGCATATCCATCGCCGCGTGCACTCCTGTGAGCATAAAACCCGGCAGGAGTAGCGTGTGTCAATGTCACTGTCGTGATTATGCCAACTTTTTTACCGCATTTGTGCGCCATTTCTGCGCATGACTCGACGGGATTGCCCTCGGGATCGCATCCGACGTAACGGTTGTTTGTTTTAACTCCACATGCTATTGCTGTAGCGGCTGCGGCAGAATCGGTAACAAGTTTGTTTGCCGACTTTGTCGTCGTAGGCGCCTTGAAAGGCATGTCGTTCATATACAAGCGCTCACGCGGAAGAAGTTTCGCAAACTTTTCGGACATGCCGCGCTGCGCCGCAGCCATTCCATCTCCGATAAACAGGAAAATGTATTTGGGGGGTGAGGCTGACAACACTGTCGCAAGAAGCGTAGCAGCAAGCATTAATATCAATTTCTTCATTTTCATTTCCTTTGTATTTTTATATCATTGCGAAATTATGCCTGTCGAATATACAGGTCAGGTTCTGCGCGCAATCCCTTCACGCGGTTCCGCTTCAGGCGCGATTTTAAGAGGCTCCAAAGGCGAGTCGTCAGCTTCAAGGGCGCGCCATGCCGCATTGTATACAGGTAAACCTTGCGAACGGAACATCGTCTCGAATTCCGTCCATACCTCTTTAGGGCGCGGCATCGGCTCGACACGCTCAAAACGCTTGTCTAAGGAGAAGCATTCGCAAACTGTTTCGAAATATTCCCTATGGTCAGTTGCAAACTCAAGCTTGCCGCCGATTTCAAGGCGTTTCCAAAGCGCATTCAAGAACAGCGGACCGAACAGCCTATGCGAATGATGTTTTTTCTTGGGCCACGGGTCGGGAAAGAATACGTATACCGTTCTTGCGTGATGCTCAGGCAGCAAATAATGAAACGTGTACAACGCCTCTAAGCGAAGAACGCGGGCGTTGTAAATCTGGCCTCTGCGACATTTGCCTGCAAAGAGCCTTACTCTTTCGAGCATGCGTTCAATTCCGAGAAAATCGCAGTCAGGATTTTCTTTCGCCCTTTTCGCCAGGAACTGCCCTTTACCGCAACCAACTTCTATTTCAAGGGGGCGCGACAGATCTATATCAAGTTTTTGACATGGATCTGTCACTTTGATTATCGGTTCAAATTCGTTCATTTGTAAAATGTAAGATATATGCCCCAGTTTACCGCAAGGGAATACAAGTTTGCCACTAAATCGTCAACCGTAATGCCAAAGCCGCCGTGGAAATATTGCAACTGGCGAGCTGGAGGCGGTTTGACGATATCGAAAACGCGAATTACGCAGAAGAAGAGGACCATAGCAGTCCATGGCAGTTGAGTAACGGGCAATCCGATCAGTGCAATCGGGAAAAGCATCCACTCATCAGCGGTTATTCTGCTGTCGTCTTTAACGCCGAGAGAATTTTCGGCAATTGAACAAAACCCCACCGACGCGAACACAAGCCCTACGCATGCGACAATCTGCCAACATACCGGCAGGCATGAGAGAGCATACGCAAGCGCAACGCCAGGAATGCTCCCGAACGTGCCGGGCGCAAACGGCACGATAAGGCCTATTCCGAATCCGGTTGAAACGAAGAGGCAAAATTTTTCAATTGCCGTGCGATGCATATTACTTTGACGAAACTCCCATGCGATAGCCGTTAAAAGTGCGTTTGTTGTAGAGTTTCTGCTTGTCGTCTACAGGAAGCCCGAGTGACTTTCTGATAGTGAGAAAATCTTCGACGCCCTTCGGCCCCACCTGATTCAATTTACCTCCGTGGCCCGATGCGAGAAGCAGCACCTGGCAGTAGGAGTCGGCGTTTTCAGCAAACCATTCCGCCTCTTCAATATCGCGCGCACCGCAGACAATGCCGTGGTTCTCCATAAACACGACATTGGACTTTTTGGACGCTTCGGCCACCGAGGCTGCAACTTCGTCGGTGCCGGGTGTAGCATACGGCGCAAGAGGAATCTGATTCAGGAAAATATCCGCTTCGGGATTGATGCCGTTTGGCGGGACCTGACCTGCGAAAAGAAAAGCATTGCAGTGCGGAGGATGGCAATGTACGCATGCATTCCACCCTGCCGTAAGCATCATTGCAATGTGCACTTTAACCTCACTCGTGCGCGGACGATATCCGCAGAGCTGCCCCGCATTCATATCAACAAGGCAGATGTCCTCTTCTTTCATGAAGCCTTTGCAGCAAAGCGTGGGTGAGCATAAAACGAGATCTTCACCAACTCGCACGGAAAGGTTGCCTCCATTGCCGTCGGTGAAACCGCGGGCGTAAATGCGCCTGCCCATTTCGCACATCTGCTGTTTTACTTTGCGAATTGCCGGCGAAATGAAAAATTTGTCAAGTTGTTGACGCGTTTTCGGCTGCGGACCGTTTCTCCAATCATATGCCCGGTCGATGAGCGGTGGATTTATATAAAGTTTCTTGTCCATAATTAACCTCTTTGTCTTAGAACCTCGTAAAGTGTAATTGCAGTGGCTACGCCGGCATTGAGCGACTCAAACCCGCCAGGCATCGGAAGCTCCGCGATGAAATCGCAATTTTCGCGTACGAGCCGAGAAATGCCGTCGCCTTCGGCCCCTACCACTATACCCGATCGCCCCTTGAAGTCTACCTGCGTGTATAGCCGTGCGTCATCGCCCCAGTCAAGGCCTGTAAACCACACACCCTCTTCCTTGAGTGCCTGTATAGCCCTGACAAGATTTACAACATGTGCAACCTTGACATATTCGGCACCGCCCGCAGACGCACGAGCAACCGCTGGCGTCACTCCGCACGCCCTGTCTTCGGGTATAATGACGCCGGTAACGCCGGCAGCACTTGCGGTCCTGAGTATTGAGCCGACGTTTTGAGGGTCTTCAAGATGATCAAGCACAAGCACAAGTGCATTTTCATCATTTTGAACATCGGACAGAATCTCTTCAAACCCGACATACGGATACCCTGTTGTTTTAAGGGCAACACCTTGATGATTGCCAAATCGGGTTAACTTGTCGAGTTGGACGCGCTCCATCGTACGAATCACGAGCCGCCTTGATTTAGCTTCGTCGCGAATTCGTTTTAACTGATCATCCTCGTCGGGGAACGCCGGAGGAAGAATTATTTCGCTTGCGGTTCGTCTTCCTGCGGCGAGCGCCTCCTCCACAGGGTTGCGCCCGTAAATCCACTCGCCCCCTGTGAGCATTTCACGGGGGCCTCTTGACCTGTGCTTATTATCGTTGTTTCCCATTTCAGCGTTTAAGAAGGACATCCTTCTCGTACTTCTTTACCTGTTTAAACCATTCTTCTCCTGCAGGCACGCCCATGCGCTTGCAGAACTCTTCCCAAACAGCTTCGAACGGATAGTTCTTGTATTCCTCTTGGAGTACAAGCTGTGCGGTAAAATCGCCGGCGTCTTGCAGATCCTTAAGCTGGCTGTTGGGAGTCAGCATAGCCTTCATAAGCTCCTTCTGCATATTGCGCATGCCAAGCACCCATGCGGCGACACGGCAGATGGACGCGTCAAAGTAGTCGAGAGCAATAATGAAGTTTTCTGGCCCCATTTTTACAATTTCGCGAGCCGCCGCGGCGAGATCGTCGTTTTGGCGAATGACATGATCGGAGTCCCACCTGACGGGACGCGAGATATGGAACGCGACCTTGCCGAAGAACATAAGGAATGAACTTATTTTGTCGGCGACGTTTTCGGTCAAATGGAAGTGCCCCATATCGAGCAGTGCGAGAATCTTGCGGCTCTGCGCATAGCCCATAACAAACTCATGCGAATTGACCGTGTAGCTCTCGACACCGATACCGAAAAGTTTCGATTCGAATGTTGGAACTACGGCCTTCTTGTCGTATTTAGCCTTGAAAATCTTATCAAGCGACTCTGCCATGCGCTGGCGCGGCCCGAGCCTGTCAGACGGTTCGTCCTTGAAACCGTCGGGCGCCCAGAAATTAATTGCGCACGGCGACTTGAGCTCCTTGCCGAAATATTCAGCAATCTTAAGGCACTGAATGCCGTGCCTGACCCAGAATTCGCGAATTTTCGGATCAGTCGCCGAAAGCGTCAACCCGTCAACAACATTCTGGTGAGAGAAAAATGTCGGATTGAAATCAAGAGCGATGCCGCGTTTCTTGGCCCACTCCACCCACGGCTTGAACTGTTCGACGCCAATCTTGTCACGGTCGACGACCTTGTCCTTGTGAATGCCGTAGCATGCATGCAGATTGAGCCTGTGTTTTCCGGGGATAAGCTTCATTGCAAAATCGACATCGGCCATCAACTGTTCCGGAGTAGTCGCCTTGCCGGGATAATTGCCCGTCGTCTGTATTCCATTTGAAGCGCCACCGACAGATTCAAAGCCTGTCACGTCATCACCCTGCCAGCAATGCATCGAAATCGGAATGTCAGCAAGAGCGGAAATAACCTTTTCGGTGTCAACTCCAATTTTGGCGTATTTTTTCTTAGCTTGGGTATAATTACTCATTTAAGACTCCTATCTTTTACTTATTTGACGATTAAAGGCTTTTTGCAACAACGGCTATGGCGATTGAACCTGCGAGTACGGCCAACCCTGTTGCAAGCGATGCACGGGTTTTTGCTCCGGTACCCTTCCATTCGCCAAGTACAATACCGAGCAGTGATGAAAAAAGCACACAACTTCCCATTACAACAGCAAATGAAATATATGCCATTTCACCCATAGCGCCTTCACCGATTTTTTGACAGGCAAACTGCATTGCCCATATTACACCTGCAGCGGCGGCAAAGAACCAGTTGCCAAATTTTAAGCCTGAATAATCTGAAAACGATTTGTTTTTGAAGTTCTGCCAAAGGCACCATGCCGCGTTTACGGCAAAGCCTCCGAGAAGCACGACCACGAGTACGCTCATGCCGACCCATTTTGGGTCGGTACCCGCGGCGGCTGCGGCACTCTCCATAGCCTTGCCGGATTGAAGGCCAAAATTCATGCCGGCCGAAGCGATTCCGCTGAAGAGCGCAACAATCATGCCTTTCTTAAAGTTAAAGTCGGCGACGGCCTTTTTCTTTGCCTCCTCGTCAAGTTCGCCTTCCTTCATTTTACCGGCAAGACCGACCAACACTATGCCTGCAAGCGATACCGCGACAGAGACAAGCGTAACAATGGCCTGCGTGTCTTTGACAAGATCGGATGCTTTACCGGTGACAATCGGTGGAATAAGCGTACCCGTGGCTGAACACAGCCCGCAACCGATGGCCAGGCCAAGGCCTATGCCTAAATAACGGATCATCAGGCCCCATGTAAGACCGCCTACACCCCAAAGAGCTCCGAAAAGTGCGCACATTGCAAGTGTTCGCGGTTCGGCTCCAGAAATTACGCCCCAAAGATTGTTGTTTGTTGCGGCCGCAAGCGAAATCGGGAATACGACCAACCCGGCAATCGCATATATAAACCAGCCGGATTCGTATTTCCATCCTTTTACTCCTCTGAAAGGAAGTGCAAAAACCGCTCCCGCCAAACCGCCGAGAGCACATATTAATGTTCCTGTAGTAGTATTCATAAGAAAAATTATACCAAAAACACGCAAATTATTCGTTATTTAATTTGAGTTTCCACTCATCTGCAAGTTGGGCGCGGGTCTTTTTAGTCAATGTCGCCCAAACTTCTTCAGTATATTTGCCTTGACGGCAGATTTTATTGAGTTTCATAACAAATTCACTGTCGTATTGTTTTGAAACATAATCGAGAAACGAGGCTGTTGTTTTATATCCCGCATCATGCCTGGGGCATGACTTCGCTTCTTCGGTTATATGCTTCAACCCGCTTTCGCCCTCATAATTAACCCATCGCACCCAATCTGCAATACCCTCCACCAGCCAACCCGGTACAGAAGCGTACGGGACAGCCCGTCCCGGCGCAGGGCAATAATGCTGAACAATATGTGTAAATTCATGGATGCAGGCACCAATGACTTCATGCGGAAACTTTTCAGCAAACTTTGACGACAGCCATATCGTGCGTATCTGAGCTGAAGCAGAAGCCAC
>JAZOTG010000281.1:0-4577 GCA_045657505.1 Kiritimatiellia bacterium
GGACCATTGGGGCGCACGCATCGGGATTTGCCGCCTGAAAATCTGAAAGCGTCTCCTCCCAAGCCGATTTGAACGCTTCCTCGTAAAACGGATTGCGGTCGGCCTTGTTGAGAACGAAAATCAGTTTGTCGGGGGCTTCCTTCGCAACGCGGCTCATCCAGCCTAAATCTTCCATTTGAGGCTCTTCGGACGCGTCGAAAACAACCGCAAGGATGTCGGCTCCGGCTGCACTGCGGCGCGCCATGCGATTAAGAATGCGCCCAAGATTTCCAACCGCCTTGTGCAGCCCGGGGGTGTCAAGCAAAACAAGTTGGCCGCGTTCTTCATCAACAATGCCGCGGATTGTATTGCGCGTAGTCTGCTCGACCGGCGAAACGATCGAGACCTTTTCGCCGACAAGGCGATTTACCAGCGTAGACTTGCCAGCATTTGTGCGTCCAACAATCCCGACAACTGCAACCTTGGGCATCAACATCTCCTTTATGGAACAGGGAATGCTGCGACAAGCGCCTTGGCCTCTCTTTTAACGCGCTCTTGAACAGTCGCATCGCAAATATTGTCGAGCACGTCGGCAATCCATGTGCCGATTTTCATCATTTCGGCCTCGCCCATTCCGCGGGTCGTAACAGAGGCTGTACCTATGCGGATGCCGGACGTTTTGAACGGGGATTCCTTGTCGTAGGGAATCGTGTTTTTGTTTACGACGATTCCTGCCGCGTCAAGGGCAGCTGCGGCATCTTTGCCCGTTATGCCGCGAGTGCCCTTCACATCCACAAGGAACAAATGATTGTCGGTGCCTCCCGAGACGATTCTATAACCGCGGTCCTGGACAGTCTTGCACAAGACCTGACAATTTTTTATGACGCGCTGCGCATAACCTTGTTTTTCGGGCAGCATCCATTCACGAAACACGACAGCCTTGGCTGCAATTATATTCTCGAGAGGGCCTCCCTGCATTCCGGGGAATACGGCACTGTCGAGTGCCTTGGCCCATTTTTCTTTGCAGAGCACCATGCCGCCGCGCGGACCGCCAAGCGTCTTGTGCGTAGTCGTTGTGACAAAATCGGCATACGGAACAGGTGACGGATGGGCTCCGCCCGCGACGAGTCCGGCAATATGCGCCATATCAACATGCATTATCGCTCCGACCTTGTCGCAAATTTCACGTATGCGCTTAAAGTCGATGATCCTCGGATATGCTGAAGCGCCCGACAAAATGATTTTAGGTTTAGACTCGATGGCGAGCTTTTCAATCTGGTCGTAGTCAAGCTGCTCTGTCTCGGGATTGACCGTATACGGGACAATGTTGTAGAGTTTGCCCGAGAAATTGACAGGAGAGCCGTGCGTGAGATGCCCACCCTGGTCAAGGCTCATGGCTAAAATCGTATCGCCCGGATTGAGCACTGCAAAGTAAACAGCCATGTTGGCCGCGCTTCCGCAATGGGGCTGCACGTTTGCGTGTTCGGCGCCGAAAAGTTCGCACGCCCTCTTGCGTGCCAGCTCCTCCGCAGCGTCGACGGGCACACATCCAGAGTACCAGCGCTTGGAAGGATAGCCTTCGGCATACTTATTCATAAGCACCGAGCCGGCGGCTTGACGGCAAGCCCTTGAAGAAGTGTTTTCGGAGGCTATAAGATTGATTTCGGTATCTTCCTGTATTGTCTGAGCCTCGATTGCCGCATAAATCTCGGGGTCGCTGGACATAAGCGTTGATACATCTGAAAGACGTTGGGCGCGCTCGAGTTTGACGCGGCGCCTTTCGTGGCGGATGTCACCGTCGACAGGCGTGGCGATAAAGGTTTTTGTAATCTCGACGGCATAATCAACCGATACGGTATCGGCTCCAAGGCACAAAACATTTGCGCCGTTATGGTAGCGGGTCATCATCGCCGAATTGGTTGTATGGCAAAGCGCCGCCCTGACGTTCTGGAAGCGGTTGGCGCACATGCTCATTCCGATGCCGCTGCGGCATATCAGTATGCCGAAATCGGCCTTGCCCGATGAAACGTCTTTTGCAACCATTGCGGCATAATCAGGATAATCGCAGCTCGCTTTGTCATTAGGGCCTTTGTCATCAAATTGAACAGTGCTCGAAAGCGCAGAAACCAATGCGTCCTTAAGGTCGACGCCGCCGTGATCGGATGCAATAGAAATTTTCATTCAAACTCCCTAATAAGTATTACTTCATTTTCTCAAGACTCTTGATGACCGCGTTGTCACGGGTTGTTGCACCGGCGATGACAAGGTCATAATAATATGCCAAAAGATCCCACTTGTGAATACCGAACTTCGGCCACATCTCAGAACTCTTAATCGTATCTGCTGCGGCAACAAATTCAGATTCAAGTTTCTTTACGCGCTCAAGCCTTGCCGGCGTGCCTTCATATGACGCTACACGCCACGCCTCGAGAAGTTTGCGGCCAAGTTTGGCATTACCCCATGCGGCATCAAATTTGGCATCAACTTCAGCGGCAATCTTGGCACGCAACTTAAGCACTTCTTCGGGCTTTGCAAAATATGTGCCATGAGTTACGTTTTCTTCCGGACGGGTGATTTCGCGTATCCACACATTGCGGAATTTCACAGGGTTGCCATGGTCCTGGAATGACAATGGTTTTCTGGGTGTCGCACCGCCGTTGTTGCGGCCGTATGACGCGCGGCGTCTAAAACCGGTCGGACCGTCGAACTTCCAGTTGTCCTGCACCAGAACACCGTTGAAAAGCACGGTTATATTTGCCGGCAGGCGTACGGTGCCGTCTTCATTGTACCGCGGTGCGTGAAAAATTATGTCATACGTATTGAATACGCCTGGCGCACGGCACGGGTTGACGGCCGGGGGATTTTGCCCGTAGGCGGCACCGGCCTGGCCGTCGGAATAGTTGGGATTGGGATTGGGGTTTTTCGAGGGGTCGGTCTCGTATGAATCGAGCACCTGTATTTCATAATCGCCGAGGAGAAAGACGCCGGAGTTGCCGCGCCCCTGCCCCATGCCGCTTACTCGCTCCGGAGCCGCCCACTCAACGTGCAGCTGGCAATCGGTAAATTTTTGCTTTGTGAAAATATATCCTGCTCCACGCACGGAAATGAGCTCGCCTTTATCGTTAAGCTGCCAGTTCGTTTCATTGCCCTTATGGTCGCACCAATTCTTCTTAATAGATTCGGCAGTACCGTCAAAGAGAACAATGGCATCGGACGGCGGCTTTACACCGTCAGCGGTAATCTTCCTGACGCCTGGACGATAGTCGTCGTGTACGCCCCATGCATGAGTAGCATTACACGGTGCACCGAATGGATCGGCCGAAACGGACAATGAGATGCCTGAAACCAACAGGTAAAAAGTAATTTTTTTCATAGATAAAATCTTTATTTAAGAGAATATTAGGAATATTATAGCATTTTCTGCTATGATTTTTAAGGGAGTGTCCCCAAATAATTTAGGGAGTGTCCCCGCGAAATCATCCACCGTGCAGCAGCTTATGCGCAATGCCGACTGCTTCTATCAATGTTCTAGCTACAGGCGCAAAAGGCTCAAGCCTTGATGCGGCATGACTGCCTCCAGCGTATAAAACACATTGTGCGCCAATTTCCCGCGCCGCTTCAAAATCATGAATTGAATCGCCTATTACAACAAAATTATCGCCAGGAAACATCGCGGCACAGTCACGCATGCGCGATAGCTTTGAACAGCCGTCAAGATTGCCCGTGCCAAAAATACTGTCGAAATAAGGACGAATCCCGAATTTATCCATATCGGATATAAGATAGTCTTCCCTTAACGCCGACACAACCGATTGGCGAAGCCCCGCTGATTTTGCCGACTCCAACGCTTCCATTGCGTCATTTGCAAGATGCAGCGAACAAGCATGGTAGGAGTCGTGATATTCCTGCGCAAGGCTGTCCCAGTCTTCGCATTCAAGGCGGACGCCAACCTTCTCGTAAAAGTGCCTGACGGGGAAAGAAAAATTATTTCTGTAGTAATTCAGGTCGATTTTATCAAGGTTGCGCTTAGACAAAATCGCATTAAGCGCAGAGAGTGATGCGTGGTTGTCATTCAGCAACGTTCCGTTCCAGTCCCAAATTATACGCACGCAAGCGGCTCCCTTATTCTTAATGTTTCTATCGAAACAGCCTTTTGGGTGATATGGTCGAATTCTATTACGGCACCCTCGAGAACGCATGGCCCTTTTGCGACTTCAAATCGGGCGGGCATGCCGGTGACGAATTTTTTTGTCACAGGCTTCAAATCGCGGCCAATCGAGCTGACGTACGGGCCTGTCATGCCTAGATCGGTAAGATATGCCGTGCCCTTCGGCAGGATGAGAGCATCTGATGTCTGAACATGCGTGTGAGTGCCCACAACTGCGCATACCCTGCCGTCGAGATAATGGCCAAATGTTATTTTCTCGCTTGTGGCCTCGGCATGGAAATCAACAAAAACCGGTACATCCTTTGGAATCTCGGACAGAGCTTTGTCCATGGCCTTGAACGGACAGTCGACAGGACCCATAAAAACGCGCCCGAGAACGTTGACAATCGCAAAGCGAAATGTCGGCATGTTGATTATGCGCCAGCCTTTG
>JAZOTG010000282.1:0-1862 GCA_045657505.1 Kiritimatiellia bacterium
TCCTCTCGCGCTGGGTTGGCGGCACGGAGAGCAATATCCGCCAGGCGTTCGCCGAAGCGGAAGCCGACAATGCCGTTCTTTTTCTGGACGAAATCGACGGGCTCGTGCAGGATCGCAGCGGTGCGCAGCACGGATGGGAAGTTTCGCAGGTGAACGAACTTCTGCACCGCATGGAGAATTTCAAGGGTGTAATGGTGGGGGCGACCAATTTCATGGATAATCTCGACGCGGCGATTATGCGCCGTTTCACGTTCAAGTTTCAGTTCGATTATCTTGACGAGAAGGGCAAGCGGCTTTTCTTCGAGCGGATGTTCAAGACGCGTCTTTCCGGCGCCGAGGCCGAACGGCCCGCCGGGATCCCCTGCCTGGCGCCGGGGGATTTCCGCACCGTCAGACAGTCATTTTATTATCTTGGCTGCGACGTTACAAACGCGATGCGGCTTGACGGACTTGAAAAGGAAAGCGCGCTAAAGAAAAAATCTCCGCGTCGAATCGGTTTTTAAAGCTGCGTTCGAGGAGCACTTCGGCAAGAAGGTTATAGACAATACGTTTTAGAAATGAGTGTGATGAATGACAGTATATTTAAATTGATCGAATCAGGTGAAGGGGAGTGCGTGGAGTTTAAGACCGCCTCAAAGGGTGTTTATGATGACACCTTTGAGACGGTATGCTCATTTTGCAATCACTGAGGCGATGATATTCTGCTGGGTTTTAATGATTATGGAAATGATATTAGCGCGCCGCGAAAAATACAAGGAGATATGATAGAATAATCACATATGACATATAATATAGACAGTTCAGAAAATCAGGTTGAAATTCCATGAAATCGCAAGAAGAAATCATTGATATGTTTTGCAATGAAGTCGGCGGGGCGGTTTATGCCGGCGGGTATGATGCTTCGCTGATCGGGCGTGAGTTCGTTCATTTCAAGGGCGGGCGTTATCGGCTATTGGGATTCGCCCGCTTTTCGGAAAGCGAGGAGCTGATGGTCGTATATCAGACGCTATATGGAGAGGCTGGGATGTGGGTGCGGCCGGCGAAGATGTTCTTCGAGAACGTTACGCGAGACGGAGTGACGCAGCCTCGTTTTAGGCCTCTTTGCGGGGATGTCGGTATAAAGGAGTGATATGAATTTTCTTATGGTTTTTATCGGCTGCGGCATTGGCGTTTCTTTCGACACGTGGAGGAGAAACAAGGAGGAGTATGCCTATTTATCGTCTTGATGATGAATTGTTTGATTTCCCGTCTCCCGAAGAGGCGGATGACGAGTATGACGGTCTTCTGGCTGTGGGCGGTGATTACAACCCGGAGAGATTGCTTAACGCGTATTCAAACGGCATCTTCCCTTGGCCGGTCGCGGAAGGGCGGCCGATTACATGGTTTTCTCCCGATCCGCGGTTTGTTCTGATGGCGGAGGATTTCCGGATTCCGAAGTCGTTGAAGAAAACGCTTAAAAAAGGGCTCTTCGAATATCGGGTTGATACGGCGTTTGCGGAAGTTATTCACGAGTGTTCTATTGTTCCGCGTCCGGGGCAGGACGGCACGTGGATAACAGAAGACCTTGAGAAGGGATATTGCGAGCTTAACCGCCTTGGATTTGCGCATTCCTTTGAGGCATGGCATGGCGACAAACTCGTCGGCGGTTTTTACGGCGTTGCGATAGGCTCTTGTTTCTTTGGCGAATCAATGTTCGCCCGCGTATCAGATGCGAGCAAGTGCGCCTTTGCACACTTTGCAGGGATTCTGTTTGAGAATGGTCTTCCTTGGATTGATTGCCAAGTGCATACGGATCATCTGGCGAGATTCGGCGCGAAGGAAATCCCCCGCGCCGAATATTTACTGATGCTGCGTGATGCGTT
>JAZOTG010000283.1:0-2238 GCA_045657505.1 Kiritimatiellia bacterium
CCTCGCGTTACTCCGCGCTGAAGGGCAAGCGTGAACTGCTGGACGCCTACTTTGCCCGCGGCGGCAGAGCCGTCGGCTGGGGTGCGGGCGCGGAACATCTGCCTGAAGGCGCGGTGCGCTGCGCAAGCGGTGCCGATACCGTGAAGTTCCTCGCCGCCGAAGCGGCGAAAGACTGATGATGCGCATAATCGGCAGAAATTGGCAAGGAAGTAAAAAAGCTATGTCTCTTTCGTAAGTCGGCATATGGTGATGGGCGGAAATGATTTGAAAAAATATAAGGATAGATGATGTCAGATAAGATGAAAAGTCGAGATGCGGGGAAGACGATTCAGGAGAAGGCGAATGTCCTTTGGGATGTCGCCAATTCCCTTGCTGGGCTTTACAAACCGCATGAATACGGGCTTGTCATTCTGCCGATGGCGGTGGTGAA
This sequence comes from Kiritimatiellia bacterium, assembly GCA_045657505.1. Classification (GTDB taxonomy): domain Bacteria; phylum Verrucomicrobiota; class Kiritimatiellia; order RFP12; family UBA1067; genus UBA1067. The sequence continues at coordinate 431 of JAZOTG010000283.1, forward strand.
GCGTTTTCACGACTGTCTTTTGCCGACTTATGCCAAGGTGCAGAAGGAGTTTCAGGCTAAGAAGCATCTGCAGGTAAGGGAAGCGTTTCTGCGCAAGGCTTCCGGATACAACTTTTACAATACTTCCAAGTTTACCTTTGAAACGCTCCTTGCCGACGCAAAGAATATCGGTGCGAACTTCCGCGATTATCTGAACGGATTTTCCGATAATGTGCGCGATGTTCTTGAGCAGATGAAGTTCGAGGATCAGATTGCCACAATGGAGAAGGGCGGCGTTCTCTATCAGGTCATATCCGATTTCAATTCTTCGAAGGCCGATATGTCGCCCGACAAAGTCGCCACGAACGACATGGGTTACATCTTTGAGAATCTCGTCGCCAGGTTCTCCGAAAGCTACGATGAGCAGGCCGGAGCTCACTTTACGAGCCGAGATATCATCTACCTCATGTGCGATGTGCTGACTGCGTTCGGTACCGGCAAGGCGGGCGCTTCCAAGACGGTTTACGATATGACGATGGGTACGTCGCAGATGCTCACGTGCATGGAGGATCGGCTCAAGGAAATCGACGCTTCAGTCGAGGTGACGAATTTCGGGCAGGAGTTCAATCCTTTTACCTTCGGTATCGCCAAGGCGGATATGCTTATTCGCGGCGGCAATCCCGACAACATGCGCTACGGAAATACGCTTTCCGACGATCAGTTCGGCGGCTTCAAGTTTGACTACATTATTTCCAATCCGCCGTTCGGCATCGACTGGAAGGTCGAGGCGAAAGCCGTCGAAAAGGAAGCCGCGCTCGGCGACGAGGGACGCTTTGGCATCGGGCTGCCGTCCAAGAGCGATGGCCAGATGCTTTTCATGCTCAACGGTTTAGCGAAGCTCAAGGATGACGGCCGTATGGCGATCATTCAAAACGGATCTTCTCTCTTTTCGGGCGATGCCGGAAGCGGACCGAGCGAAATTCGCCGCCATATAATCGAGAAGGACTGGTTGGAGGCGATTATTCAGCTTCCGAACGACAGCTTCTACAATACGGGAATCGCCACTTACGTGTGGGTCGTCACAAAGACGAAATCCCGCAACCGCAAGGGCAAGGTGCAGCTTATCGACGCATCGAAATGCTGCGAGGCGCGTCGCAAGTCGATCGGCAACAAGCGCGTCGACATCAGCGAGACGGCGCGGGACTTGATCGTGAAAGCGTATCGTGATTTCAAGACCCGCAGCTATCGCGCCGAGAGCGGTATCGGCGAATTGCTTTGCAAGAGTCACATATTCGTCAACAGCGCTTTCGGCTACACGAAGATAGTGGTTGAGTCGCCGCTTTTGGAAGACGGCAGAAAGGTCGAGAAGAAAGGCCGCGTTGTAGCTGATACTTCGAAGCGCGATACCGAAAATGTGCCGCTCGGCGAAGATATCGGCGAATACATGAAGCGCGAGGTGCTACCCTACAATCCCGAGGCGTGGGTGGATGAAACGAAGAGCAAGGTCGGTTACGAGATACCGTTTACCCGCACGTTTTACGAATACAAACCTATCGAACCGGCCGAGACGATCGCCGCAAGAATCAAAGATCATGAAAGCCGCCTTGCCGCGATTTTAGGCGATCTCTTCGGGGAGGGCGGGGTATGAGGAAGTTTGATTTCACAGAGTGCGATATCTACGCGGCGCGAATCGCCGCGCTGCGTCCATTGCCGAAAGAGACTCTAAAGTCGCTTCGCGAATACTACCGCATAGGGCTTACTTACACGAGTAATGCGCTTGAGGGTAATTCTTTGAAAGTCGGAGGCCAAGCGGTCTTAGGAAGACAATA
>JAZOTG010000284.1:0-1801 GCA_045657505.1 Kiritimatiellia bacterium
CGCTTGGCCTCCGACTTCGTCGCCCGATGAAAACACGGGAAAGCTGTAGCGAAGCTGGCTCAACACGCCTTTGAACGGGCCGTCTCCGCCGCCGAGGCCGTTGTCGCTCTGCGCAAACATTGCGGCAAACGATGCACACACCTCGTGGCGCTTTGAAAACTCAAGGCCGCCCTTCACCTTGGCAAGCATGAGATTGCTCCACCACGCCGTGCCGTAATGCGTACCATAAAGGAACATTTCGCTGTCATTGACGGCGCGCGCCCACATGGGATCCCACGCGCCGTTGCCGCCGTCCTCGCTTGCGGCATTCTTATCGCCGCTCATAAAATGCAAACCGCTCGACGCAAACGGAGACGCCCACACGCGTTCCGCCGCCTTCCAGTTGACTCCCGCGTAAGCGCTCCATCCGCTGAGCCATTCGCCGCGGCCGTCGCGGCCGACTTGCCCCATGGCCTCAAGCTGAAGCGAAAGCTCGTCATTCAAATGCGGCACAAGTTTTACGCCCGCCAGACTGCGACGCTTGGCCGAGTGCTTTTCGTCTCCGCGCCAAAACGCCGATGTGCGTTTTTGCATGGCAAAAAGCTGCATATCCATATTGCCGCACATCTCCGACGACCATATCGCGCCATAACCCCAGTCGTCCATATCGGGTTGCGCGCCTCCGCCAAATCCGGTCAGCGAACGGTATTCTGAACGGTGCGTCCCCCAGCGCAACGGATTTTTGTCTGCGTTGTACAAGGCAAAAACGTCAAGGCTGCCGGCCTCGTCAAACTTGATGCGCAGGCGCACCATATCGGAATAGACGGTCCGGGAGCCGTCACCGGGCGTTCCGTCGCCGAAAATATGATCAAGCCCGTACAGGGCATAGATGTCCTGGCGTCCCGCGGAAAAATCGACAAGCCCGCCAAACATGTCCTTTGACTCGAAAAACAAATTGTCCACTATAAGTTCATCGGGAAATTCCGTCAGCCTGTTGCGCGGGCGGACGTTCCACCGGAACTCATCGGCGAGGCGCAAATAAATGCGGCTATTTTCACCTATCGTGGCTTCACCCCAAACGCGTGGTCTAAAGCGCATATGATTCCTGTAACCGCTGCGCGGAAGCGGCATGGCGACACCGCCGCCGGGCAGACCGGGCACATTGTCCATTATTTCCTGTCTTATGCGCAAATCGGCGCCGAAATCAAACGCCAGCAGCCCTTCGCCGCTCTCTGCGCACAAAGTCGCAGAAAAAAAGCAAAGGGCCGTAATTAATAATGAACGCGTCATTTTATTTAACAGGCTCAAGCCTTTCAAGCCCGTTCATATACGGACGAAGAACTTCCGGAACGGTAACCGTGCCGTCGGCATTCTGGCACTGCTCCATCAACGCGACCATGAGACGCGGCAAAGCGACGCCGGAACCGTTGAGCGTATGCACAAATTTTGTCTTGCCGTCGGCATCGCGGAAGCGGCAGTTCAGGCGGCGCGCCTGATAGTCGGTAAAGCAGGAGCACGACGAAACTTCAAGCCACTGCTTTTCGCCGGGAGCCCAGAGTTCAAGGTCGTAGCATTTGGCCGCAGAAAAACCCATATCTCCGCTGCAGAGCTGCAATATGCGGTAATGGAGACCAAGCCCCTTCAAAATCGCCTCTGCCTCGCCAACGAGAATTTCGAGCTGCTCAAAGCTTGTGTCGGGATGCACAAAGTTAACCATCTCAACCTTGTCGAACTGATGCACGCGAAGCATACCGCGCGTCATCTTGCCGGCGCTGCCAGCTTCGCGGCGGAAGCAAGGCGTATAAGCCGTGAGCTTGACGGG
>JAZOTG010000285.1:0-13925 GCA_045657505.1 Kiritimatiellia bacterium
TAATGGTGGAACTTTAATAGCGACAGTTTGGGCTAAGCGCCGTATGAGCGATCTCGCCAATCAGGCCGATAGCCGTAAGGATGAGTTTCTTAAGCTCGCTCGGAAGTATTCTGTCGCGGGTCCCAATCATTCGCTTATCGTTTTAGAGAGATTGGAGCAATATTTAGAGCATGATATCGAACCTTATGAAAAGATGAGTTTCTATGGCGAATGGAAAAAGCGCCGCGCAGCAGAGGACGATCCGATCGCTCTTAAAAAGGCGAAGGCCGATCATGAAGCGAATCTCCTTAGATATTGGGAAGAGCGCGTAAAGTGGTGGAACAATCCCAAGCCTCCTAAGCGCACTCCAAAGAGCGGAGTTTTTGATAATGCGAGAGCGGTTGCTGTTCAGAATGTCGCAGTTGATGCGGAAGGAGCGGCTCCCGTGGCCGAAATGTCGGTTGTTCGTTCGGCCGGGGCGTATGGCCGTATGAGGAGATCGGGCGTGGAAAGAGCTCGCGCACCTCAAGAGCGAAAGTCTAAAGCTTCTCATGGTGGATCTAATTTATCGGCCCCTACCGTCTCGCTTAAGGCGTGGGATCCTAAAACTCCGTATCTTGAGTCGTTGAAAGCCGCATCCAATAAGGACGAGGCATATAAAGCATATTTGAAGGAACGCGAGAAGTATGGTCAGTCTCCGGCGTTTTATCTTGATTGTGCGGGATGGTTCTACAAAGAGGGAAAGAGGGCTTTAGGCGATAAAATCATCTCGAATCTTGCAGAGTTTAAGTTGGAAGACGCTGCGCTTTGGCGTTCAATGGGGTGGCGCGCTCGTGAGGCGGTCAGTTACGAGCTCGCGATTCTCGCGTTCCGTAAAGTTCTTATGATGCGCGGCGAAGAGGCGCAGTCGAGGCGCGATCTCGCGCTTGTCTTGGCGGAATACGGAAAGTGGCTCAGAAATTTCAGTTCAAATCCGAACGCACCGCAGCCTTATATTGAAGAGGCGATGAAGCTTTTTGCGGATGCGGCATTCAATGTCCGTGCCCGTAAGAGCGGCAGTCGCGGTAATGACTTCCAGGTTTCTGCTATTGCGCTTGAGGAATTGAATGGTTTGATTTCGTGGGTCGAGTCTGAAAAGTGGCATTTAGTTCAGAAACCTAAAGCTCCTGAGTTTGACGCGGCGTATCGTCGCGACCTTCCGGTTAAGCTTAGAATTGTCATGAGCTGGGATGTTGATGAGACAGATATTGACATTCACGTTCTTGAGCCGAACGGAGAGGAGGCATTTTATTCCAATCGCCGCACGGCTGAGGGCGGGTTTGTTTCGGAGGATGTTACTACGGGCTACGGGCCTGAAGAGTATCTTAAAAAGGATTTGGAGCGCGGCGTTTACAAAATCTGCTCCAATTACTTCGCCTCTCATCAGACTTCGCTTACGGGGGCTGCGACGATAACGGTTTGCGTTTATACGGATTGGGGAACGAAGGATGAAAAGTTCCGGCTTATCACACTCCGCCTCGACAAGCCTAAAGAGAAGTTGCTTATTGGTGAAGTCAAACTGTAGTTTCCGGGGGCTGACCCTCAGACCGGGTGTAATTTTATTTCGTTGAAAAAATGACAGTTGTTTAGCTTCATCCGAGGATTTCCCTTGGTGAATGCGTCGAGAGCGCGAAGCGCGGAGTCGACACGTTCAACGGGCGAGCCATCCGACAGAAGCTTAATATTGAATCAACGATTTAAAATCGCACCCCCTCAGGCCCTTTTTTGCTTCGGACTTGCATAGATGTGGTTTTTTGGTATAATTAGTCAGAAAAATCTTTGGGATGCTGAAGTTTTGAGCCATTTCATTTAGGCTGCGTGGTCTAGTTTGAAGAGGACGCCCAAAAAGGTTTGCAGTGTTATAATATGAGGAGATCTTTTATGAAATCAAGAATCTTTGCTGTTTTGATTCTGTTCACGGGAGTTGTGTTTTCATCCTTTGCGGAGCCGATTAAGCTGCGTAAGCTGGGGACGTTCGACATCTTCATCGTGGAGGCTTCTCCAATCGTTTTCAAGGGACGGCTCATGCTTATGGAATACTTACGATACGAGCGTCCTGATAAACGTCACCGCGATAACGACACCGGGCAGTCTTATTTCCGCTTCCGTGACATGTCGGACATGAAAACAGTCACCAAACCTTTCGGGCATGGTTTGCATCTCGCGAGTGCATTCGTCGATGGAGACCGCGTGATAGTGACCGCGGCCGAGAAGTGGGGAGGCAGCAAATTCTATCTGATGGAGTCGACGGATCTTGAAAACTGGACAGAGCCTCGCCTCATTCTCGAAAACCCTGCCTGGGAGGGTTTCAACACAACGCTGTGCAAGGCTGACGGGCGCTATGTGCTGTCATTTGAGCTTGGTGCGCCAAAAGCGCTTGTCGGACATGGTTTTACAATGTTCTTCGCGGAATCGACGGATTTGCGGAACTGGAAGGTGGTTGATGGGGCTGCAATGGGGCGCGACCGCTACACCGGTGCGCCGATGCTTCGTTATTTCGGAGGCTGGTTCTATTTCTTCCATGTTGAGGGCAACTACAACAATGGTTTCCAAACAATGGTTGCCCGTTCACGCAACCTGAAGCATTGGGAGTTCAGTCCACATGTCGTTCTTGATTAGGATCTTGACGACCGTAAGATACATCCGGCAGCTCGGTTTAACGCTAAGGAGCTCAAGGAGATTGCGGCAGCCGCCAATATAAACACGTCCGATCTTGATATGTGTGAATTTGGAGGGCGGCTTGTATGCTTCTACAGCTGGGGAAATCAGCGAGGCAAGGAATTCTCCGCCCTTGCCGAGGCCGATTGCACGGAACGCGAGTTCTGCGAAAGCTTCTTCCCTGCGGAGAAGCCTGCCGGGCGATGAAAAAGCGAGAAAGAGCAGTATAAATACGGAATTTTCGTATATTGTTGCCGCTTATTTCTTTGAGCCTTTGATTCTGCCTTGCGCGTCGCGGTAAATCGTCCTGCCGTGGCAATCAGTTGTTGATGTTCCGATTATTCTGCCTTGCGCATCACGATAAGTTGTTTTGCCATAGCGATCTGTTGTTGATGAACCTTGCTTACGCCCCAGTGCATCGCGATAAGTGGTTTTTCCATAGCGATCGGTGTTCATCGTTCCCTGTTTACGCCCTAAAGAATCGCGGAACACAGTTTTGCCATGGCGGTCTGTCACAGCTGTGCCTTGCCTGCGCCCAAGAGCGTCGCGATATGTGGTTTTGCCATTTCGATCAATCTCGGCAGATCCTTGCTTACGCCCCATAGCATCGCGATAAGTCGTTTTCGCCTCGGCGTTGAAGAGTGCGCCCAGACAGAGAATCATAATAAAGATGATTTTATTCATAGTCGTTCTCCCTTCATCAGTATGAATTATAGTGTTAGGATGGATTTGCAAAAGAATCTGACAAAAATATTTAAAGGATATTTTTACCGCCTATTGTCATATTGAAGCAGCGATAATTCTCATTGCAAGAAGATGCAGCCAGACGGGAATGCATCGGTCCGAAGTTTATTTGTATGAAACTAAAAGAATATGAATCGACAAGGTGAAACCACGCCCATGAGCCGATGATTTTCAAAAACTTTCTTGCCTTAGTTGCGTTGATATGAGATAATCAACGCGTTGCCCGTTGGGGCGGAAAGGCGATTAATTAAAATGACAATTGCAGATGTTGTAAAAATATTGGACGGCAAACTCGTGGCCGGCGACGGTATGAGCCCTCGCGCTGTTGGTGCGGTAGTAGCCAACGATCTGATGAGTGACGTGCTTCTCTATGATGCCGATGATATACTTCTTCTTACGTCGCTTGCGAGCGATCAGGCCATCCGCACTGCGCATATAGTCGGTGCAATGGGAGTGGTTGTGCATAATGCAAAGCCTTTGTCTGAAACAATGTTGAAGGTGTCTGAAGATCTTGGGATACCGCTTGTTTCAAGTCCGCTTTCAAAGTATGACGCTTGTGTACGTCTGCACGATGCCTTTCTTGCAGAGGAGCGCGGTTGAGCTGATTTATTCAGGGGTTTGACATGGCTGATTACAATCCCGTCATTCTTCAGGGGCAGAAGACGAACGACGATGAGATTCTTGCCCGCACGCCTCTTGACGCAAAGGTGCTTGGAGGTGATTCAAGCGTAATCATAATGGAGCTGCTGCAGCGCTTCAAAGTGAGAGATGTTATGAAGCGTCAGGTCATCACAATACCCCGTCGTGCAACTTTAAGAATGGCGCAGGCTCTTATGCGCGACAATCGCATTTCGGGACTGCCGGTGTGCGAAAACGGGCGTCTGTTTGGCCTCGTGTCGGTGAATGATATTATTCGCGGGCTTGACGGCGGGTGGATGAACGATCCGTGCGAAAAACACATGGCCAGCAATTTGGTCGTACTTGAAGCCGGAATGCCCATAGCGTTTGCGTTGCGCTATTTTAACAATTACACATATGGGCGTTTCCCCGTGCTTGACTCGAACCGCAAGCTTGTGGGCATAATTTCACAGCGCGATGTGATGCGCGCCCTTTTGTACGAGTTGTCGGTTGAGATTCGCAAACTTGAGCGCAAGACTTCGAAAAGCGCTGCCGAAACAACGAAAGAGGCGAGCGAGAATTATTTCCGCCGCGAGTGGGCCGTCGTTCGCAATGATTTGTCGCGTGCCGGCCATGCCGCGAACGATATAAAGGGCATATTGAGGGAGCGCAAGATCGACCGCTCGGCGGTGCGTCGCATTGCTGTTGCGGCATATGAGCTCGAGATTAACATATGCATTCATTCGCATGGCGGCGTCCTCGTGCTGATGATTTCAAACGATGTTGTGACGATTACGGCGAAGGATCGGGGGCCGGGCATCCCCGACATAGAGTGGGCCTGCCGCGACGGGACGTCGACCGCCACCGATTGGATACGTTCGCTTGGCTTTGGCGCAGGGATGGGGCTGTCAAATTCAAAGCGGGTTTCGGACGAGTTTGAAATAAAGTCGGAGGTTGGCAAATACACAAATGTGACCTGCGTTTTCAACCTTACGGCAGGCGCCCCCGGAGATAAAAAATGAATGTGTCAGAAATTTGCCAGCGACTCAAAGGTACAGTAGCGGTGGATGTGCCCGACGCTTCGGCTCAAAGCGTTTATGTAGGCGATTTGCTCTCTGATGTCATGGGGCACGCCGGCGAGGACTGCGTGCTTGTGACGATACAAAACCATCTTAACACTATTGCCGTGTGCACTCTTGTGGGATGCTCGGTGGTTGTGGTCTGCCACTCGCGGCCGATACCGCCCGACATGGCGGAAGGCGCTTTGAGAGAAGGCGTTGCCGTTGTGGTGACGGAGTTGTCGCAGTATGAAGCGGCATTGGCGTTGTCGTGCCTGCCGGCATCGTCGCAAAAATGAAATTCGACCTCCATATCCACAGCTGCCTTTCGCCGTGCGCCAGTCTTGAAATGTCGCCGTCCGAAATTGTCGGCAGGGCTAAGGCTGCGGGAATGGACGCGATAGCGATTACCGACCACCAGTCGGCGCGGAATGCCCCCGCGCTGCTTAAGTGTGCGGCCGACGCGGGCATGGGCTGTCTGTGCGGGCTTGAAGTGTGTTCCGCGGAGGAAGTGCACACGCTTGCCCTGTTTGACACTTGCGAGCAGGCGTTGGAAATGACGCAGTGGGTGTATGCGGCCCTGCCTAAACGTGTCAACGACCCCGATGTGTTCGGCGATCAGCCGGTAGTAACATGGGATGATGACATAGTGGAGATGGAGTGGCGCATACTTGCAATGGCATGCCGCAAGTCCATTCCCGAAATTTCCGCGAAATGCCACGAGCTTGGCGGCGTTTATATCGCAGCGCATGTCGATCGCGCGTCGTTTTCCGTTTTTTCGCAGCTTGGCGGCATCAGCGGCAATGAAGGTTTCGATGCTGTTGAAATTTCGCGTACCGCCGATGAGGCGTTGTGGCGCGAAAAACTGCCCGGTTTCGCTTTTACCCGAGGCTCGGACGCGCATAATCTTGACGATGTTTCGCGGGTATGGACAGAAGCCGATTTGACAGACTTTTCTGTTTCTTCATTAATGGCGGCGTTCCGCGCCAATGCGACAAGGCCGTCGCCGCGGCTGACGGCATTTTAGGAGTGAGTGCATGCATGCGACAATTTGTGACGTGATAGCAGATACGGTGCAGAATTCAATCGAGGCAGGTTCCAAGAATATTGCGCTTAAAATAGTCGATGACGGAACGGCGTTTTCTGTTGAGATAGCCGATGACGGCAAGGGCATGGACGAGGAGGTTCTTGCGCGGGCGTTTAATCCGTTTTATTCCGAGCCGGGCAAGCATGACAAGCGTAGGGTCGGTCTTGGTTTGCCTATTTTGAAGCAGCTTTGCGATGCAACCGGAGGCAAGGTGGATCTGCAGTCTGTCAAAGGGGTTGGAACTAAGCTTCGCTACTCTTTTTTGAAGAATCACATAGATCTGCCGCCGCTTGGCGATCTGCCCGATACCATACTTGCGCTCTTTAATTATCCCGGCGATTTCGAGCTTGTGTACACAAGAGTCAATGGCGGCGATGAATATTCCGTTTCACGCAGGGAGCTGTCGGAGGCGGTAGGCGGGTTTGAAAATGCGCAGTCGCTGTCGCTTGCGCGCGAGTTTCTGCGTTCGCAGGAATGAGCGGCTGCGTTTGCGCTGGTTTTTTTGGTATAATTGCGTCAGTAGAGAGTTTGCGGCACGGCCGCGGATTTCGTTTCGGGCTGTGCTGTTGTTCCCGTAAAACAACATAAAGGAGCAATGCCATGAAAATTACATTCTACGGAGCTGCTCAAACTACCACCGGCTCAATGCATCTTGTTGAGGCCAACGGCAAGCGTATTCTGCTTGATTGCGGCCTTTATCAGGGGCGACGCAAAGAGGCCTTTGAAAAAAACAGAAATCTGCCTGTCGATCCGGGAACGATTGACTACGTAATTCTTTCGCATGCGCATATCGATCATTCCGGAAACCTTCCGCAGCTTGTCCGGCAGGGTTTTAGGGGTCGTGTGTTCGCCCGCCAGGCCACAGTCGAACTGTGCGATATACTCCTGCGGGACTCGTGCTTTCTGCAGAAACGCGATCTTGAGTATGTGAACAAGAAGCGAAGGCGTGACGGCAAGGCTCTGTTTGAGCCTCTTTACGACGAGTCCGATGTTGACATACTGATGCAGCTTTTTGTTCCGCTTCATATGCATCAGCCGCGTGAGATTGCTAAGGGCATTACGCTTGAGTTTTTCAACGCAGGGCATATTCTCGGTTCGGCCCTTGTGCAGTTAGACGTTCGTCAGCAGCACGGGAAAAATCACCGGCTGCTGTTTTCGGGAGATCTCGGGCAGCCGAATCAGCCGATACTCAGGCGCTACGAGTATCCAACGGGTGCCGATATTCTTTTGATTGAATCGACATATGCCGACCGCTTCCATCCGAGCGCCGACGATGTTGAGCTTCGCCTCGAGCGCCTACTCAAGCATATATATAGATATGACTCAAAGCTGATAATACCGGCGTTTTCTGTCGGCCGCACGCAGCAGATTATCTGGTATTTGAACAGGCTGTCGGCAAAGGGCAAAGTGCCGCGCGGTATTAAACTGTACATTGATTCGCCTCTGTCTCAGAAGGCTACCAGGATATATGCCGGCCATCGTGAGGTTTACAACAGCGAGGCGCGCAAAATGATAGCGGCAGGCGTGGACCCGCTGGTTTTTCCGGGGATGGAGTTTATCGGAAGTCCCGAAGAGTCCATGGCATTGAACGATGCACCGGGCCCGATGATAATAATTGCAGCGAGCGGAATGTGCGAAGGGGGACGCATTGTCCACCATCTTAAGCAGGCTGTTTCCAATCCCGACAATGTTGTGCTGATTGTAGGTTTTCAGGCCGAGAACACTCTTGGCCGCCGCATCGTAGAGAAACGCAACCCTGTACGGATTCTCGGCGAGGAGGTTGAGCTGAAGGCGAGGATTGAGGTGATAAACGCGTTGTCGGCTCACGCAGACAGAGCAGGGCTGTCGGAGTGGCTAGACGAAGTAAATGATAATGTGCGCTATGCATTTGCCGTGCACGGGGAGGTTGAGAAGGTTTCCGCAATGGTGCAGCTGTTAAACGAACACGGCGTCGACAACGCCGTGGCCCCATCGCCCGGGCAGTCGTTTACGATAGATTAGATTGATGCGGGTACGGTCAAAGCGCGCCGCAAACAGCTGCGGCGCGCTTTTTTTATCCATGATTCGATTTTTTTTTTTGCGGTTGACATACATTCCTGTAGGTATGTATAATATTCAAAATTTTGCAGTCGCTATGCCAAGAAAAGTAAAAGAAGAAGCTCAAAGGACGCGCGAGAGGATTCTCGTTAGCGCGTTATCCCTTTTCACAAAAAAAGGGTATGAGCATACGACATTTAACGATATCGCCTCCCGTCTTAAAATGACAAAGGGGGCCGTGTACTGGCATTTTGAGTCGAAGGAGGCTCTTCTTGTTGCTCTCATAGACGAGAAGGTTCGCCATTTTACGGAGCGTATCTCATCGTTGATATCGGAAAAGTGCCCATCGCTCGGCAATATGACATATCCCGAAGTAGCGTCGATTATGGTAGAAACTGCGGCGGATACCGTTTCCAATGCGCGCAGCAGGGAGTTTTTCCTTTTGCTTCACGAGCAGGTGCGCTGGTCGTCCTCGTCCATGGACAAGGTTAGAGATGAATTGTTGAGAACGAGACGCAATAGCCCGTTTGAAGCTTTTAAGCAGTCTATTGAAAACGGCAAAACAATCGGCAGTGTTCGCGCCGATGTCGATGCTGCCGAAGTCGCCTGCTGCAGCATAGCCCTTTGGAACGGGCTGGTGTATTCGCACATATCGCAGTTCTTGCAGTGCAATTTGATTTCGGCGCTTAAAAACGCGTATGCGGCGATATGGCGCGACATTGTCAAACAGTGAGTTTTAAAAAAGAAGGAGTACAGATTCGATGACAAATCAAGAAACTAAAAAAGGTGTGTCGGCGGTTGGGTCGGCATTTGGCGTTGTTGTTCTCGTGGCAGCATCGGTCGCAGGCGGCTGGGTGGCCTGCGAGATGTGGCCGAAAAAGGCCGCTGTGGCGCAGGCGGCTCCTCAGAGCCTTCCGAGCGTGGCGGTGCGCGACGACGAGGAGCGCGCGTACAACCGCCCCGAGACATATGTTGCACATGCCGAACCCGTGCAGGAGGTCGAACTTCTTCCGCAGGTGGACGGTTACATAAAGGAAATCAAGTTTAACGAAGGCGACATTGTTAAAGCTGGCGATGTTCTCTATGTTCTCGATGACGAACGCTATGAGGCCATTGTGAATCAGCGCAAGGCCGACCTTGCCGCGGCTGAGGCGGAAGCGCGCCGCAGTGAGCGTTATTGGGAGCGAATGAAGAAGGCGGATGCGCGCGGAGTCACCGAGCTTGAGCGCGACAATGCGCAGGCTGCCGCCGAATCGGCAAAGGCCGCAGTGATGCAGGCAAAGGCCAATCTTGTCGTTGCCGAGTACGATCGCAAAAAGGCATCGGTGGTCGCTCCCATTTCAGGCCAGATCGGCAAGACGGCCGCTCACGTCGGCGACTATGTGTCGCCTTCCAAGGGTGCTCTTGCAAGGATCGTGCAGGTCGACCCCATCCGCGTTACATTCCCCCTGACGGACCGCGCTTATGTCGCATGGCGTACCGCATCTCTCAAAGGCAATAACACCGACCATCGCATGCGTCTTATTCTTCCCGACGGAAGCGAGTATTCAAAGCGCGGCGAGTGGGATTTTGACGACAACGCCATGAGCAAAGAGACGGCGACAATTATTATGCGCCTTAAATTTCCCAATCCCGACAGGATTCTTGTTCCTAACACCTATGTTTCATTGCTTGTCGACAGCAAGAATCCGCCGAAAATCCCCTGCATCCCCCAGCAGGCCGTTTTTGACCTTGCGACCGGCGCACGCGCAGTATGGGTGCTCAAGGCCGACAATTCTGTTGAGCAGCGCGTTGTCAGGGTCGGTGAGATGATCGACGGCTGGGTTCCGGCGCACGAGGGCCTCGCAGTTGGCGAGAAGGTTGTCATTTCCGGCATTTCAAAGCTTGCTCCCGGCATGAAGGTCATGTTTGCCGAGGCAACGTCCAATGATGACATAGATCCCGCCTACAAGGCTCCGATTAAGGAATAAGGAGTGGGCATGAAAGTCGCTATAAGAAAAGCCATAGACGAGATCAAGACCTTCTCGCGCACGTTTATCGAGCGTCCGCGATTTGCAATGGTCATCTCAATCGTGCTGACGCTTGCAGGCGTGATGGCGTATTTTAATCTTCCCGTCACGCAGTATCCGCGCCTTACGCCGCCGTCAATAACGGTGTCGTACTCGTATCCCGGAGCGAGCGCGAAGGAAGTGATGAATACTGTCGCAATGCCGATCGAAGACCAGGTGAACGGCGTGGACGACATGCTTTACATGGTCGGCAACAGTTCCGACGACGGTTCGTACAGTCTTAACGTTTCGTTCGAGGTGGAGTCCGACCGCGATATGGACATGGTTAAGGTCCAGAACCGTGTTTCGCAGGCCGAGGCAAAGCTTCCTGCCGAGGTAAAGCAGCTCGGCGGGCGTATTCGCGCCCAGTCCGAGGACATGCTCGGTTTCGTAGCGTTGAGTTCTCCGGGCGGTAAACTTACGAGGCTTCAGATTTCGGACTATATTTACGGAAATATCCAGCCTGTCCTTTTGCGCGTTCCAGGTGTCGGCGAGGCTACCGTGTACGGCCCCAAACTGGCGATGCGCATATGGCTCAACCCCGACCGCATGGCCGCTCAGGGGCTTAACACCGAGGAGGTTATCGCCGCCGTATCCCGTCAGAACATTCAGGCGTCAGTCGGTTCGGTCGGCGCGGCGCCAATGCCTAAGAACAGCGGTCGCGTGTTTACGATTACCGCCAAAGGGCGCTTGATGAAGCCTGAGGAGTTTAACGAAATTGTCGTCAGGCGTGATGACCAAGGCGGTCTCGTTAAGCTCAAGGATATTGCGAGAATTGAAATCGGCGAAGAAAATTACATGTTCTCCGGCCAGTTCAACGGAGAGAATGCCGTTATGATCGCGCTTCAGCAGAAGCCGGGCGCGAACGCCATCGAAACCATGGATAAGATATACGAGACTTTCAGGGAACTTGAAAAAGATTTTCCCGACGGTCTCGAGTGGGAAACCCCGTACGATGCGACGGAATATGTGCGAGTCTGCATTGAAGAAATCATTTTAACGCTTTTCATCACGTTCCTTCTTGTCGTTTTCGTATGTTACCTCTTTCTTCAGGACTGGCGCGCTACGCTGATTCCGTGTCTGACGATTCCCGTGTCGCTGTGTTCGACGTTTATCCTGATGGCCGTTCTCGACTACTCGGTCAACATTCTGACGCTCTTCGGTCTGGTTCTCGCCATCGGAGTCGTGGTAGACGACTGCATCGTTGTGGTTGAACGCGTGCAGTTCCTGATAGAGACGCGCCGTCTGAACGCAAAGGAAGCGTCGATTCAAGCGATGAAGGACGTTACGGGCGCGGTTATAGCGACAACGCTCGTTCTGCTCGGCATCTTTGTCCCTGTAGGGTTTATGAGCGGCATTACGGGCCGTATCTACCAGCAGTTCTCCGTAACGCTCTCTGCTGCGGTCTGTTTTTCGACCGTATGCGCTCTTACGCTCGCGCCCGCCTTATGTTCACTCCTTCTTCGCGAGGCGCGTCCTTTTAAGCGCGGTCCGTTCGCCTGGTTTAACAGAGCGCTTGAGAAATTCAAAAATTTCTTCGTTACCTTGGCCAAGTGGCTGGCGAGCAGGATTTTCCTTTCGCTTGTTCTCCTACTGCTTACGATTCTCCTGACTCTTCAGTTCTTCTCCAAGACAGAGACGGCGTTTTTGCCCGAAGAAGATCAGAGTGTGGTTTTCTGTGCCATGGAAATGCCCGAGGGTACCGCGCGCGACAGGACGCGTGATACTGCGCTAAAGGCCGTGGAATTGCTTAAAACTTTGCCGGAAGTCGAGTCTGTCATGACGATTACCGGCTGGGGTATGGTCGGCGGTCGCGGCGAAAACCAGACGACGGTTATTGTCGATCTGAAGCGCTGGCAGCACCGCAAGGATCCCGGGCAGCACGTTTCAAAGGTCATTCCTAAGATTCAGGGACTTTTGAATTCCGAAATAACCGAACCCGCATGGAAGGTTTTCGCGCCGCCCGCGATTCCGGGATTGGGAAATGCAAATGGCATCTCGTTCCATCTTCAGGATAAGACCGGTACCGATTCGGCAAAACTCGACGAGGTTAAAAATCTCGTTCTCATGAAGCTCAATCAAAACCCGAATGTTCTGGCCGCGTTCTCCGGCTTCAACGCGAAGACTCCCCATATCAGGTTCGAGCTTGATCGCGAGAAGGCGGAAATGTTCAGGGTTTCCGTCGACGACGTCTACAAGACTTTGCAGAACCATCTCGGCTCGAGGTACATCAACGACGTTAATCTGGGCACTCAGGTCAACCGCGTGGTGATATGCGCAGAAAACGCCTTCCGCAAGGGTCCGGAGGATGTCGAGAAACTTCAGGTTAAGTCGAAAGACGGCAAAGACATTCTTATCGGTTCTCTCGGAACTATCAGGTACGAGCTCGGACCGCGGACGATTTCGACCCGAGATAAATATATGTCGGCGGACGTAACCGTTCTGCCGAAGCCGGGTGTCGCGTCGGGTGCGGTGATGGACGAAGTCAGGGCCCTCATGGAAGAGACGCTGCCTGATGGCTACGACTTTGAATGGTCGAGCCTGTCGTTCCAGGAAGAACGCAACGAGGGCGCCGCGGCGCCGCTGATTCTCCTCGCGATTCTGTTTGGTTATCTCTTCCTTGTCGCCCAGTACGAATCGTGGACGATTCCGATGCCGGTAATGCTTTCGATTTTCGTAGCGGTGCTTGGCGCATTGCTGGGTCTCAAGTGGTTCGGAATCTGGATGACCGGCGCGCCGTATCCGCTTTCCATCTACGCGCAGCTTGGTCTTGTTCTGCTCGTAGGCCTAGCCTCGAAGAACGCGATTCTCATCGTTGAGTTCGCCAAGGAGAAACGCGAGGTTGAAAAGTATTCCATTGTTGATGCCGCGGGAATCGCAGCGGGCGAGCGTCTGCGTCCTCTCCTGATGACGGCTCTCACCACGCTTTTAGGCACGTTGCCGATGATGATCGCCACCGGCGCGGGCGCCGCGAGCCGCAACCATCTCGGCACGACCGAATTTTTCGGTATGCTCGCGTCTGTTGTTTTTGGTATACTGTTGGTGCCTGGTCTGTATTCGCTTTTCCAGACGTGGCGCGAAAACGTCAAGCGTTTTTTCTCGTATCTTTCCGCAACCGCAGAACGTCATCGTAAATTAAAAGAAAGAAAACAGTCATGAAATCATCTTATTCCGTCATAGTGTTGGCCTTTCTCGCCGGATGTTCCTCCTTGCCGTCCGTAGGGCCTGATTATGAAAAACCTGAAGTTGAAATTCCTGATTTCCCTATGCCGGATGCCGGTACGACGGATGTCGATAACGACGACAAGCGTTATATAATATCGACCAATGAGCTTTCCGCCTGGTGGACGCGCTTTGATGACAAGACTCTGGCGGGTCTTGTCGATACCGCCGTTTCGAACAATATTTCGTATAAGATGGCTTTTGAGCGCCTGACGCAGAGCCGCTGGCAGCTCTTTGGTTCTTTAGCGGCTTTTGAGCCGAAGATTTCGGCGAATGGTCAGGCGATGCGTTCTGACGAAGCGTTGATTTCGAATTATCAGGATTTGTTCAGAACGGGGTTTGACGCGTCCTGGGAGATTGATATCTTCGGCGGCAATCGCCGCGCTACAGAGTCGGCTATCGCCGAGTTTGAGGCGGAGAGTCTATCATTAAATG
>JAZOTG010000286.1:0-2234 GCA_045657505.1 Kiritimatiellia bacterium
TATAAACAGCAGTGAGCTGCGGAATGCCTACTCCGCAAACAACGCGCGTTGTGCAAATGGAACCAGGGCCAATGCCAACTTTAACGGCGTGCGCACCGCACTTGGCAAGCGCAAGTGCTGCTTCGCCAGTGGCAATGTTGCCTGCAATTACATCGACCTTAGGGAAATGCTTGACGATATACTTGGTCATATCCATAATGCCCTTGGAATGACCATGCGCGGAATCGACCACGATTACGTCAACGCCTGCGTTTACAAGCTTTTCCACACGGCTGAGATCGCCCTTGCCGCCCGAAACCGATGCCGAAACCCGCAGGCGGTATTTCTCGTCGCAATTGTAAGTTGGATTCTTGTTCTCTACAAGCCTCTGAACATCGGTAAAACTGTAGAGGCCGACGACGCGGCCGCTCTTATCGACGAGAGGAAGCTTGCCAACCTTTGCCGAACGCATAAGATCGTAAGCTTTCTTGAGAGATGTTGACGGGGCTGCGGTAATGGGGGCGCGCTGCATGACGTCTTTAAGCTTCATTGCATCCATGGGAGCAAAACGCATATCGGACGATGTAATCATGCCTACAAGCTTATCGTTGCTGTCTAACACGGGGAACCCGTTGAATTTAAGCCCCATGCGCTTCTTCTCGCTGCGCAGAAAACTGATATCGTCGTTTTCGTGGAAGCAGACCGGCGCGGCGATAAGGCCGTTGAGATAATTTTTAACTTTGGCGACTTCCTTGGCCTGCTCGTCTTCTTCAAGATTTTTATGAATAACACCAATGCCACCGGCAAGAGCCATAGAAATAGCCATAGGAGCTTCAGTGACGGTATCCATTGCCGCAGAAATGAACGGGATTTTCATTTTTGTGCGACTTGTTAAATTAGTCTCCAAAGTGGCGTCATCTGGCAGAAAATCGGCGTATTGCGTCACAAGTGTGACATCGTCATAAGTCAGGCCTTCATAAGGGAAAGCCTTCATAAAACTATCCATATATTTATTCATAGTAACCCCTTCGGAGAAAAACTCCTTTTGATTTAGAATTATACCAAAAACAAAGCATCTACTGCAAATTCACCCAATCCGGAGTTTACCCATTTTTCGAGCTCTGGCGACATTCAGCCTAAAACGACTAAAAAAATGCGACATACTTTTGACGGTTTTCGGCAGAATACCGATTGCACAAAAAAACAACCGAAAGGAATGTCGCGCAATGAATGATACTAAAATTGCGTCAAAAGCGAAAGCACAACTTTCAAATTTCATGGGTAAAGTTTTTACCCATTTTCAAAACCGACAAAAAGATTCATCGAGGAATGTATTTATGACATTCAAGCCTCTGGAGATACAAAACACTCATCTATCGTGCGCGCAATCGACGACGATATCAATTCCTTTGGGGACACTCCCCAAAAGTAAAGGGAGTGTCCCCATGGAATACGCATATGTTTCGAATGATAAATGCCGATTATAAAATAAAAACGAGCTGCAATTAACAATTTGCTTTTTAACTGCGATTGGCAGTTTGCAATTCTTGCTGCTCAACCCATATCAGCTTATCAATGTCATAACCGCGGCGCTTTGCTTCAGATAAAATTGCATTTTTGATCGCCGCATCAATTGTCGGTGTTCGAGCAAGTATCCACAAATACTCGGAACTATCACCGCCGACTAATGCATGCCGATAATTTTCATCCACCCAAAGTATTCTGTAATCGCCATAAAATGGCCAAAAGAAAGAAACCTTAAGAAGACCTTGCCGGTTGGTTTGCTTTCCTTTGCCAAGAGCCACTTTTGTCTTGCCGTCTTTAAGGGCCGTATTAACTACAGAAATACACCCGTCTTTGCGCATCGTATAAGTCGCCTTTGTGCACGTCATGCCTCGCTCGAACCAATGATCAAAGCGCGCAATCTCATACCATTGTCCCAAATAGCGGGGCAAATCAACTTTAGACACCAGCGCCAAATCTACGGATTGCCGCGACAAACAGCAAAATACGCCGACCATCCTGGGGCAATCAATTTTGTTACATCTATGCGGTTGCGTTAAAAAACAAAAAATGATATACTTGTAACTCTTTGATTGAAAGGAAGATACAAAATGAGCCAGCACGCATCTCTTAAGGGTTCCGGTAAAATTACCTCCAGGCGTAACGTCTTGAAGCGTTTCGAGCGCGTCAACCTCCTCCAGAAGCGTGGAGAGTGGAAGGAAGGCTGCCGCGGACTCGGTCTTAAAAAGACA
>JAZOTG010000287.1:0-3016 GCA_045657505.1 Kiritimatiellia bacterium
CCCCGTGCGTTCGCAGGCGGCGGCGATTTTCGCTTTGACCTCGTCAAGTATCTCATTTAAATCTCGCTGCGACATATAATCACCACAATCCATATCTCATTCTTTTGACACCGGCAGAGTTTTTCTGTCAACGTATCTGCCCGCATGAACAACCCTTACCATACAGCAGCCAAAAAGAACAATCTGCCAACTAATGAAAATCCACGCAAGCATTATAGGCAACAGAGCAAGCGACCCGTAAAGAAGTGAAGACCGGGCTATTCCCACCTGAGCCAGCGTACATATCTTAAGCCAAACGGTAAAAATAAGACCTGTCGCAACCCCGCACCACCATGCGTATTTAAGACGGACCTTGACCGCAGGAAGTATCTTGAACATAAAGGCGAACACCATAGATGTGAAGAACAGCGTCACCGCCTTTCTGACGACGATTGAATCCAGAAGCCATATAACTCCGTCCGACAGCCACCTCGTCACCGATGTGGCGCCGACAGTCGCGGAAATCACATCTTTTACCAGCGCCAGCACAGGCACCGAAACAGCCATCAGGATAAATATGAGCAGCAGCGCAAGGACGGCCATGTCCATGAGATAACTCTTCCATATCGACCGTATGTTCTTGCAGCTCCAAATCTCATTGAAGCTGAACTCCATTACACCCACCGAACACAGCGCCGTCCATAAAAGCGTAAAGAAACCGATCCACCCCAACGCCGCAAAATCAATCTTATCCAGTCCCTCCAAAAGCTCCGATTCTACCCGTCGCGCTTCACTCGCAAAAGTAGACGCCGGCTTTGCGTTCTCGTCGCCGGAACAATTCCCGTCAGTCCCGTCTCCGATCTCATCAGCCTCTTGTGGAGCGTCAAATTCAGAAATCATCTTCTCGCATTGGATATGGATTTTTTCGCGAGCATATTCATCAAAGCCGGCCGCCTTCGCCAGCATAAGCAAAATGCAAAGGGCAGGAACTACAGCCAGCATGGAATAATATGTAAGACTCGCCGCATGAATGGAGCAATTGCTCTTGAAAAAGATCTTGCAGGAACCTTTGATCCACTCGTAAGCGCCGACCAGTTTCTTTTTCATGAAGCCTCCCGAACTTTATATCTCCAACGGCCCAAGAAGAAATCCCGCCAACCATCCCAACAACGTTCCGCAGAAATAAACCAAAATCAGTATCAGGATATTTTCCACAACATTTCTGTTGGTTCTGAACAGTACCAGCAATCCTACACCGCAACCGGAAAAAGAACTCGCCATCATGGCTCCGGAACTCATCGCCCCTTCCGCATACAGCCTTGCGGATGCGACGGAAGCGGCGCAATTTGGCACAAGCCCCAGCAGACCGCCCAGCATTTCACCGACAACCGGCGCGTTCAGCTTCCACGATTCGAAAGGCGCGTGACCGCAGTGGTCATGGCAGCAGTGGCCGGAGCCGCAATACTGAAGAATAAAATGAAGAATCAGCGAAACCGCAAGAATAAACACGAAAATCTCCGCCGTATGAATTAGAGCCGGCACGATTATGCCTTTATGCCTGCGGCAGTGACAATGGCTGTGACGGCATATTCCTTCGATATTCACGTCGCGTTTCTTCTGCCTGACGAAATACACCACTCCGCCGACGGCGAACCCGACGGCTATGGCGGCTATCACCTTCAACAGAATTATTTTAGCGATAACGGGAAACGGTATTTGCGAAGAGATGAGAACGGGAATCAATTCATCCGACGTCGAAAGAAATACGGCGAGCATAGTGCCAATCGTAACAACTCCGCCCGCGTAAAACGACGCAGCCATCGCCGAAACGCCGCACTGAGGCACCGCTCCAAGCAACCCGCCCACTAAAGGTCCAATAGAACGAGAGCGCTCGAGAAATCTCTGGAGGGTACCTCCCGCATGCGCCTCAACCGCCTCAAGAACCAAATAGGTTGCAAAGAGGAACGGAAGAAGGAGCAGCGTCTCTGCGATAACGTGTATCACGCCTGAGCAATAGCTTCAGCAGGGCAAGTACCCGCACAAGCGCCGCAATCGAGGCACTTGCCGGCATCAATCGTGTAGGGAGTACCTTCGGAAATCGCTTCCGCGGGGCACGAATCCTTGCAGCATCCGCATGCAACGCACTTATCGGCGGCAATAGTATAAGCCATTTTATTTTCCTCCTTGACTGTTGGTTATAACCAGTATATTATAGCACTTCTGCACCGTTTTGTGGTAGAGTTATATTTATCAATCGCGGCCCGGGCAAAGACCATCGCAAACATCCTGCCGATATTACAAGGCGACAAATACATTTGATTCAGAATTCGACTTGAGAGCCGCCTCAACGAAACGCATTGTTCGCTCGCCTTCTTCCGCTCCGGGGTGGTCAAAAGCACGAAACTCTCCACCGCCTTCCGCGAAACGCCTGGCGCGTATCGCCGCGCAAAATTCGGCATAGATATTCGCGAACGCTTCGATGAATCCTTCATGATGTCCTGCCGGGATCCGTGACGAGCGAGTCGCACCGTCTGAAATCTCCCTAACATACGGAGCGTTTCGCTTATAAACGCGCTCCGCGTCGAACGGATATTTAACCGAAAGATAATTGGGCGATTCCTGATTCCAGAAAAGAGAAGCTTTCTCCCCATAGACCCTCAACCGCACGCCGTTCTCTTCGCCCGTCGCGACTTTAGAGACGACCATCGAGGCTTTCGCCGTTATCGCGCCGCCGTCCTTTTTCGCCAAGCGCATAAGAATCGAAGCGTCGTCATCAAGTTTATTGCCGGGCGCAAACGATGAAAGGTCAGACAGCAGCGATTGGACCCTGAGCCCGGTCACATACTCAATGAGATGAAAACCGTGAACGCCGATGTCAGCGACGACACAACTAGCGCCGGATTTGACGGGATCCATTTTCCATGCGTTGCGTTTGTCGAGAGGCTTCGTGAAATCGATTTTCCTGAAACTCCCCTGCTGATACTCAAGAACGATTTTGCATATCTCGCCAAGCTCTCCCTTCGCGACGATGTCACGA
>JAZOTG010000288.1:0-6979 GCA_045657505.1 Kiritimatiellia bacterium
ATAACATTGGCGACGGCATTCACAGGAGCAGGCTTTGTTGAAACCTGCTTTGAAGGGGGCGTGATTGGCGTGACATCCGCAACGGGGCCGGGAGTGGGGACGTCAATATCGACGTCAACATCAACCGGCTCAGGGTCAGGAGGAGGCGGAGGTTCTTCGTCCGGAATTATTTCATCCTCCTTAGGAGCGTCTTGAAGTTTCGTGACAACGACCTCTTCCTCCTGAACCGTCTCGATCTGGCTGCCGATAATCAGGACAACAACGAATAAAACAACAGTAACGAACGCAATCAAGGGCGCCTGTTGACGCTCAAGTTCGGTTCTCGCTATTTTATATTCCGGCGTATTACGCGGCATACGAAGACCGACAAACATGTCCTTGAGACGGGAGAAATACCCCTTGTCTTCAAAACGTTCGCCGATTGCCTCTACGTCGACTATGATATCTTCTTCATTCACTTCGCCCATAGCCATGTGCAACTCCTTACATCGAAAAGACGCTCACGTTCGTAAGTTTACGCTTGTAGCAAACATCAAGCAAATCAACAAGAGCCTTATGTGGACTGTCAAGGGTGCACTTTATCACAATTTGCTTGTCTGTTGAAAGATCGGCAACATCCTTCAGGTGCGCATCAAGCGTCTCGAGAGGAAACACCTTGCCGTTAAACACATACACTCCCTGACGATAACTGTTATGAGCTCTGCCCACTTCAATCTCAAGAGGCGGATCCTCATTAGTCTGCTCGGAAGCGGATTTAGCAGGAGCCGGACGGTTAACATTAAGCCTCGACAACAAATCCTGCTGCTTGATTGTTACGACAAAGAAAATAATCAACTCAAATACGACGTCAATCATCGGCGTCAAATCGAGCTGCGGGTCTTCTTGCGGTTTTCTTGCCATAGCGGTTATTTACTCTTCTTTTTTCTTTTGCCAGTAAAGAAGCCCGGGCGCAATTTGCCGTCGGTCTTGTCCTCGGCAATGGCCATGAAGGATATCTTCCATATGCCAGCGCGGGTGCACTGGTCCATAACATCCTTAACGGCACTGTGAGGCGTCTCAAAGTCTGCCCGGATTAGGACAGGAAATTCAAACCCATACTTTTCCTTGCGGGCTTTTACGCGTTCGAAAACATCTTGAGGAGTGAGAGTTCTGTCACCCATCGAAATGCGAGGCTTGGCAAGACGCCGCCCCTCCTCATCGAACGACGCAATATCAATCTGCATATGCTCGATGGGCAGGTTCTCGGCGGTAATCACCATGCCGTGCTGGCCGTTTGACAACTCAATCGTCTCATCCTTCTTCTGCGCCTCTGTCAAAGTTACGACGAAGAAGATGATGAGCTCGAAGACGACGTCAATCATCGGCGTCATGTCGAGTTGCGGATTCTCCTGAGGTTTCTTAGCCATTTTTAACCTTTATCTTAAAAAGGCTTGCTATCAGGCGAGAGTCCCGTCGGCTGCAACTTCTTCTGAAGACACCTCAACATTTCTAAGAGTATTGAGGAACTCCATAGTTACGGCGGTCATTCTCAAAATACGACGGTTGGCATTATTACGCAGAGAATAGAAAATTGCCATGCCGGGAATAGATACAACAAGACCGCCAGCAGTTGTCCACAACGCCTGACCGATTGAATTAGCAAGCGCTGCAGCATCACCGGCCTGCCCCTTGGCAAGAGCTTCAAACGTCAAAATCATACCTTGAACCGTACCGAGAAGACCAAGCGACGGGCCGAGATTGGAACAGATCGAAACCCAGTTAAGGCGCTGCATAAGTTTTTCCTGTTCAAAATCAGACGCTGCGGTAACCGCTTCCTGAATGACGTCAAAACCTTCCTCAACATGCTGGAATGCAGCAAGCAGTATATTTGACATGGCGGAAGGAGTATTCTGACAAGCTTCGATTGCCGCCACTATATCGCCCTCGGACATGGCCTTCTGCACCTGGTCAACAAGGCGCTGGGGCATGAGCTTCTCCGGCTTGATGATGATGTAACTGTCAATTGCAAAATAAATCACAAAGATACCGTCACCGAAAAGCGCAAACCAAAGAAGCATGCCAACAATACCGGAACCGAACACGATGTCGTAGAACCCGCCGCCCGACTTCTGCTCCTTTGCAGCATTACTATCAACCTTGGTGCCGTCTTCGCGCACAAGCCCGCTTGAAGCCGGAGCGGCATCATCGGCGTATGTTGCGGCAATCGGGGCCAGGCAAATACCGGCAAGGACGGAGGCAATCATTAATTTTTTGGTGAACTTCATCTTATGTTTCCTTTTACTTTGAATATAAAATATTAATTTGATCAAATACCATCTCTGTTATTACTCTTGCACGAGCGTCTTGGCCGATGCGCGCATCTTGTTGGCGTAATCGAGCATGCCAATCTTCTCAAACGCCGCAGCGCTTTTATTCATTGCCTTGGCGCGTACCACCGCACACGGAGCGTCGTTGTACATCAAGGCTACTTTGAGATAGCCGTCAACAAGCGCCTTCCTGTTTGCGTCCATTGAGTCCAGACCCTTTTTTACGATGATATCGCCGCGCATGATAAGAGCTTCCGCGCTTGACACCCGATCGCCTGCCATAGAGGCCTTGCTGAGGCAGTTTTCAAGCTGTGAATCCTTATTGAGAGCCAGCAGAATCTGCCAATAGGCAGGAGCGAGCTCGCCCTTATAGGCAGCCTCCCTCTCTGTCTTTATGATGGCACTGGCAAATTCATAAGCCTTGTTATAGGCTTTAGACTGCACATAGACTTCTACAAGATAACGCGCGGCCAACTTGTCCCACTGGAGCATCTTGTAGTTTTTGACGATTGCGAGCAAATCGTTCTCGGCGCTTGCGCCATTGCCTTTGTTAACGAGCTCGATAAGCTTGTCAAGATTTGCAGGCTTGTCAATTTCAATGCTTTCAACATCGGCTATAGGATACTGCGCCTCATAAACGGTTTTACCCTTTTTAAGGGAAAGGCTATAAGACTTTGATGCCGCATTCCACTTGATATCGCCGCGCTTTGAATCGCCATTAGACCTTATTGTTCCGACCACGGCCCACGACGACGATGCCAATATCGCTACAGCAGCCGTCAATAACAATTTTTTCATTTTGATTGTCTCCTTAAAATTTATTTTTTCTCCTGAGGCACTTTTACAGTGGCTTCGCCCGCGTCAACTACAGACGGCACGGCCTGCGCCTGACCAAGCGACCGCTTTGCGCCAAAGACTTCCGCCTCCTTAATACAGCGCATAATAAGATCTTTATGGGCGCCGTTAGGGAAGAATTTGAGATACTGCTCCGAATAAAACATGGCGCGCGCGGCCTGCTTTGAACCTATCTTAAGCAGGGTTGGAACAAGCTTAACATAAGCCGTCTCAAGATTTACCTTCTCCTCTGGAGTAAGCTCATCAAACGTCTTCATGCCGCTGTGTATTTTGTTGGGGGCAACCTGCGCAGACTGAGAATCGCCCTTCGGCTTTTCCTCAAGAGGTGTGCGCGTTTGAATAAAAGTCTGCAATGCAGCGGCGACCTTGCCGCGGGTTGAAGCGGCCTGCTCCGGGAGCGATTTGGATTCTTCCGCGGCAGCCTTTGCTATACGAATGTCGGCAGACATCAAATCGACCGTATCAAGCTTCCACTGCGGCTCGTTTGCCCAGTAGCGGCGCAGTTTCTCCACAGCGGCATTGGCCGCGGCATAATGAGAATCACGCAACTGCGTGTCGCTCTCGGACTTGCCCTGCAGCATTGCAATCTCAATGGCAAGCATACAGGCGTTCGTGGCAACAGGAGAGCCCGACACACGCTTGTCCTGGAAGAAACTATCGAGATGCTCGCGCGCCCCGATTAAATCGTTTTTGGCGTACATCACCTTTGCCTTGCCTAAACGAGAACGGGCGATCACGGAAATTGAATTTGTGCCCGCCTTCATAATCGCCTTATCGAACGCCTCGTTTGCCAACGCCCAATCCTTTGCCACAATAAGCGACTCGCCGGCGAGAACAAAGTCATTAGGATGATAATTGCTCTTCTGTGCGCGAATCATCTCAGCATAAATACGTGAACTCTCCTTCAACACAGCCTCTTTGCGGACCGGATCCTGAATAGTTGCGGCATATTCAACAAGACTGCGGGCGAGCCACGGCCATGCGGTGCGCGCCTCCGGAGAGTCGGGGAAATACTTACAGAGCCTATCAAGTGCATTCTTGCTCTTTTCAACATCGTTGGACATTGTGTATAAAGCGCTCAACTGCAAATATGCGCTCTTGGCAAAATATGCGCTGGACGGATACTTTGCAACATAAGACTCAAGCGTATCAACAGACAGCTGGTAGGGATTTATCTTGCGCTTTTCAAAGAAATCAAGATGCTTTGCCGGTTCTATAAGGCGGCTCCAGCTGTAGCCGATGTAAAACAAGGCCGTTTCGTAAAGCTTCTGATATTTCGCCTTTTCCTCCGTTGAAACCGTCTGATCGGAAAGCAAACCCAAAAGCTTTTCGCTAAATGATTTAAACTCCATAATGCCGCGCACAATTGACGTCACGGCTTTATTTTCCTGCGCGGCAACAGCCTCGGCTGTCTCGTTTGTAGAAGCCGTTGACAGCAGATCAAATCCGGTTTTCTGATAAATCATCGCAAGGCGCATCGAAGACTGCATCTTAAGCAACGTCTTCTTCTCGGACTTGATGTATTTGCTCAAATAATGAATTGCCTTTTCTTTGTCGCCAAGCTTCTCATAACATGCGCTTATTGTCGAAAGGGAAACCGGATAATACGTTGAGTTGGGATAAATCTCGTCAACAATGAGAAAATACTTAAGCGCTTCACGGTATTTCGCCGATGCGGCTTCACCCTCAAGGCTTTCGGCATCTTGATATGCCTTGCTTCCAAACTGCGCGGCGAACGCCGGCGCCTGAATATGCCTCGTATAGTTTTTGATGAACGCCATATACAGGTCTTCAGAACGCGAATACTCATTAAGCTGCTTTTCCTTTGCGGCAAGAGCAAGCACGAAATTGCCGGCATTCATCATGATCGAAACATCTTTATTTCCGGCAAAACGCTCTGCAAGGTAACCCTCAATCGCATCGATTTTAAAGCGCAACTCGGCCTTGGCGTTGTCGTTGGCAGTGCGTTTGATGATGTTGTGATACGCTTCAACTATTTTGTAAACGGCTCCTGGAGATTCCGCCTCTTCGGGATAATCCGATAAAGCGGAGTAGTAATCTTCTACGGCAGACTCGAACTCACCGGTTGCGAATTTTTCGTCGGCATTTCTGAAACGGATCTGACGAACCAGCGCCCGCTGCTCGGGAGTGATCTTTGTAGTAATTTTTTTGCCGAACTTCTTATCCATGAAGCTCTCGATTTCGGCGACGATCTTTTCGGCGGAAGCCGCCCAGGGGGAATGCGGATAGCGGATATAGACATTGATGGCGTGGTTGTATGCGCCAGCATTGTTGCGTTTGCCGTTCTTGAGCTTGGCGCCGAACAGCAAATCTCCTATGCGGTTCTTGTCGGCATCATTCTTCGCTGCTTCCTTTTTAACTTCGTTCCATAGCATTTTAGCGAGCAGGTAACGGCACTGAGGCATCGGCGAAAGCTTCAAAAGACCAAGTCTGCCGTCGCGGTCGGACTCCTCCAACTGGGCGTGAATATCGGCAAGATCAGCCATAAAATCGTCGATTACCGACTGCGCATTCTCAATCTTGCCCTTCAAGAGTTCAAGATGAGCCTTCATAGCGATAGCCCGGCCGAAAAACACGAGATTGTCACGCTCCCACAAAAGCTTCGAAATGAGTTTTTGAGCATTTTCAAGGTGCTTCTTACGGACATCTCCGGTCGATTCTTCGGCAAGCCGCAGGAATATGTCGGCTGCTTCAGTTGATGCATTGCACCAAACATTGGCTTCTTCATCGCTTTTCGATTTATCAACGAGCGAAGCAAGTTTAAGCAAGCTTTCTGCAGCCTGCTCGTAGCGCTTCATGCCCATCTCGATCTGGGCGCGCTGCCAATACGCCCTGCGCACAAGTTCTTGAAGTTCTTTTGGCGGCTTTTGATTGCTCTTGAAAAATTCATCGTAAATTTTAAGACATTCTTCATTTCTGCCGCGGCTGTAATGATCGTTGGCTACCTCAAGACGGGCAGCCCAGTATTTGGAGCTGTTGCGATCGGGAAGTGCGGCGATTTTAGCCTCAGCCTCCTTACCCTTGCCCATAAGCAGCATCCCGCGAATCTCAATGGCAAAAAAGAGCGCCTCAGACTCGGGCCACTTCTTTTTTGTTGCCGCAATTACAGACTCGGCAAAATCGGGCAACCCGTATGCAACAAGCTCCTCGACATAAGCAAGTTCCTCTTTTAATGCCGCGTCTATACCTTCGGATTCCCCTTCCGCAGATTTTTTCTCGCCCTGCGCATTCAATGGGATGGCAATGGACGACAAAAGCAGACATGCAAAAACGACAGAAATTTCTTTAGTTTTAAAAATCATGATATGTGTATTATACATAATCTAACGCTTTATTTGCAATAGATTATCAAAATTTGTGCGCACATTATACATGGGAGAAGGCGCATTGAAGAAACTCTCCGAAGCGATAAAGCCGGCCGCGCTTTGATTTCTATGTAGGCTAAAAGAGCAATATGCTATAATTCATCCGTAGCAGTTTCCGAAACGAATCCTGACAGCAGTTATGACGAATAAAAATAAAAACATCAAAGCGGTGGTCGTGCTCAGTGGAGGGCAGGACTCGGCCATATGCCTTGCCCTCGCTGTAAAAAAACACGGCGCGAAAGCCGTGGCGGCGATCACCTTCGAATACTCGCAGAGGCACGCAGAAGAAACGCAATACGCAAAGTCGCTCGCCGACAGATTCGGCATTGCAGAGCACAAGTTGGTAAAATTTGACTTTTACAGTTCTCTCACGCAGAGCGCGCTTCTTGATTCAAGCGAAGCAATCAGGCGTACACGCGGGAAACCGTGCCC
>JAZOTG010000289.1:0-1605 GCA_045657505.1 Kiritimatiellia bacterium
CAAAAGCGAGATCGAGACGCTGAAAGCCGAAAATGAACCCCGGCCCCAGCAGCTGCCCGAGGCCGAGGCCGCCAAAGCCGCTTCCGAGGCGCAAGACGCCGAAGCAAAGCTTGCTGCCGAAAAACTCAAATCCGAAGCGAAAATAGCAGAGGCAAAAGTCCTTGAGTTGCGCAAAATCGATTTTGAGACAATCGAGAGGAACCTGATTGAGTTTCAGCAAGAGCTTGAAGAGCGCGAGAGGGCGCTTACGCCCGATAAAACGGCGGCCGACATGACGTGGGTAGAAGACCGCGAGGCCGACTCTCTCGGAGGCACCAATGTCGTACGCAGGAAGCAAAAAGTCCTGCCCGAAAACAATAATGCGTTGCCGGTGGCCGATCGGGCTTTCGAGCGTGCAAAACGCATAAGTTCCGAAGCGGAGGAAGCGCAGAGCAATATCAATCGCGCGCGCATTGTCGCATCGATAGAGGCTTTGTGGCTTCAGGCAAGACGCGAGCAGCGCATAAACGACGCCCATTTTTACTATACAACACTTAAATCGCTTTATCCCGATTGGGAATACAGTCCAAAGAAGGAAACAGAAACAAAATGAGTCTCTCTGTCGGTATTGTAGGTCTGCCGAATGTCGGAAAGTCGACATTGTTCAACGCTTTGACGAAGAAGCAGCAGGCGGCTGCGGAGAATTATCCTTTCTGCACTATCGAGCCCAATTCCTCAATTGTAGAGGTTAAGGACTCCCGTCTTGAGGAATTGGCAAAGATTGACAAAACATCGCAGATAATCCGCGCCACTGTCGAGTTTACCGATATTGCCGGTCTGGTTAAAGGCGCTTCAAAGGGTGAAGGGCTCGGCAATAAATTTCTCGCCAACATTCGCGAGTGCGATGCAATTCTCCACGTGGTGCGCTGTTTTGACAATGATGACATTATTCACGTGCAGGAAGGCGGCAACAAGTCAGCCCCCATCGATCCGGTGGGAGATGCCGAAGTAATCGAGACAGAGCTTGTGCTCGCCGATATGGAGCAGTTGCAGCGCCGCTATGAGCGCGTACGCAAAGAAGCGCAGGCAAAACCGGCCGTACGTCCCGAAGCGGAGGCGTGCGAAGCTCTGCTCAGGCATCTTGAGGGCGGCAACTCTGTGCGTTCATTCCCGCGCAAGGAAGGTGATGCGATTATCCCTGTAATCAAAGAACTTCGCTTCCTTACGGACAAGCCTGTCATTTTTTGCGCCAACGTCTCCGAGACCGATCTTGGCGGCGAAGACAATGCGCATGTGGCGGCGCTGCGCGAGTATGCCGCAAAGCAAAACTGCCAGACTGTTGTCATTTGCGCGCAGATGGAGGCCGATCTGGCGGGTCTTGACGAAGAAGAAGCCAAGGAATTTCTTGCTTCGTACAATTTAACCGAAAGTTCTCTCGACCGGACGATTAAATTGGCTTACGACACCTTGGGTCTTGCAAGTTATTTCACTTCGGGCGTCAAGGAAACGCACGCATGGACATTTAAGCGCGGCTGGAAGGCCCCGCAGTGCGCGGGCGTTATTCATACCGATTTTGAAAAGGGTTTTATCCGCGCCGAGGTCGTCGCGTATGATGATTACATCAAG
>JAZOTG010000290.1:0-4803 GCA_045657505.1 Kiritimatiellia bacterium
TTAAGAACCATCTATGCAACAGCAAAGGATGGGTATGACGCATACTGTTTGCTTGAAGAAGAGCCAAAAAAATGATTAAAAGCTGTATGTTCAGACTTATTCTGCCGCAAGCTGCGATAATGCGGGACAGACTTTGTTTGAATCTGAATTTACCCACTCGAATGGAAAGGTTGCGCACTTATGAGGCTTTACTTTGTGAATGTCGCAAAAATTATCGGCATTAAGATAAATACAGGATCCGTCCTGACGGCTTTTCAGAACAAGCCCCTTTCTGTCAGGGGCGATGTCTGTACATTCGGCGATAAACTCATTTTCAGCAATATTTAAGTAATCGGCAATACGACTGATCTCTTCGTCATCAACCCGCACAATACCGTTTTTTATGCGGCAGCACGCGCCGCAGCAGCGGCACGAAAAATTTATGGGATTGACCTCTCGCATTACAACGAAGCAAGCAGCCCGCCGCAAAGAACGAGGTGCTTTTCGCGATCTGAAAGCTTTGTGCGAAGCCTTACCTCGCCCTTCGACGTTTTAACATTCAAAAAGCCGTCGGAAGATACTGCATCGCGTATGCCGTCAAGCATGAACTCCTCGCCTGAAGCGAACTTATCATAATCGGACGGATCTGCAAATTCAAAGGGCACGATACCGAAATTGATGAGATTTGCCCTATGTATGCGTTCTATGCTCTTGGCAAAAACCGCCTTTACTCCAAGATACATGGGACAGAGCGCCGCATGCTCACGGCTGGACCCCTGGCCATAACTTTCGCCCGCCACCACCACATTGACTGCACCCGCGGCCTTGTTTGCGAGGCACTTGTCATGGAATTCGCTGTCGCACGGCTCGAAAACAAACTTGGCGTACTGCGGAATATTGGAGCGGAACTTAAGGCGGGCGCCGGCGGGCATGATATGATCGGTAGTTATCTTGTCGCCGACTTTGATTGCGCACACGGCCTTGTACGACCCAGCGAGAGATTCGCCTTTGGGCACCTGTGCAATATTAGGGCCGCGCACAATCTCGGTGCCTTCGACGCCCTGCCCTGCCGTATCACGATACAGGAACATGGAGTCGTCGACAGGGAATTTTTCAGGACTCGGAACACTTGCAACGGGATTGTCTGTAGGCAATTCGATGCACCCCGTAAGCGCAGACGCCGCCGCCGTCTCCGGCGAAACCAAATACACGCCTGCGGACTTTGTGCCGCTGCGCCCCTCGAAATTGCGGTTGTTGGTACGAAGCGAAATGGCTCCCGTCCTGGGCGACATGTGCGCCCCGATGCAGAAACCGCAGGCATTTTCAAGCATACGGCAGCCGGCACGGTGAAGAATAGCGAGCGAACCGTCGCTTGCAAGCATATCAATGACCTGACGCGAGCCGCAGGCGATGCCCACCTCAACATCGTCACAGACATGCCTGCCCTCAAGATAAAGCGCAACAGTGCGGATATCGCGATAAGAACTGTTTGTACACGAACCAATAAGTATCTGATTGACCTTTGCGCCCTTCATCGATTCTACGGTAACGATGTTGCCGGGGCTGTGCGGAGCGGCCATAAGCGGCTGGAGGGTTGAAAGATCAACTGTAAAGGTATCGTCATACGACGCACCTTCGTCGGGAAGTATTTCAACAAAATCTTTCTCACGACCCTGAGCCGCAAGGAACTGCTTCGTTACTTCATCAGAAGGGAATACGCTTGTTGTAACACCTAATTCAGCGCCCATATTCGTTATTGTCGCGCGCGACGGAACGTCAAGTGTTTTTACGCCAGGGCCCGTATATTCAAAAATCCAGCCGACATTGCCTTTGGTGCCGAATTTCTCAAGCACCTTCAATATGACATCCTTGGCGCTGACACCATTTTTAAGCCGGCCTTCAAGAACTATTGCACGCACCTTCGGGGTCGGTATGTGGAAAGCCCCGCCCGCCATGGCCACGGCAATATCGATTCCGCCTGCACCGATGGCAATCTGTCCGATCCCGCCGCCTGTCGGCGTATGAGAGTCAGAACCGAGCAAAGTCGTCCCCGGCTTTCCGAAACGCTCAAGATGCAGCTGATGGCAAATGCCGTTGCCGGCCTTGGAATAGACGATTCCGTATTTCTTTGCAATGCTCTGCAGGAAATCATGGTCGTCGGCATTCTCAAAGCCGATCTGAACAGTATTGTGATCGACATAAGAAACGGAGATGTCTGTTTTTACGCGCGGCACCCCCATAGACTCAAATTGCAGATACGCCATTGTGCCGGTGGCATCCTGTGTCAATGTTTGATCGATGCGGATGCCAAGTTCGGAATCTTTCGAAGCATCCCCTTCGACCAGATGTGCTGCAAGAATCTTTTCTACGACGTTCATTGGACTGCTCATATGTTCAGTGTAAATTGTTGCCGCTGCCGCTGTCAATTAAACGAGACCGCGCTTAATCAGGTGCTCGGCGATTTCAACTGCGTTAAGCGCCGCTCCGCGAAGAAGCTGGTCGCCCGAAACGAACATTTCAAGACCTTTGCGGTCGTCACGGGAAATATCCTGACGGATGCGCCCGACGAGAACATCATACTTGTCGGTCGCATCCAACGGCATCGGATAGGCACCGTTGAGCGGATCGTCAACAACCTTGATGCCTTCAGCCTTTGAAAGAATCTCGCGTGCCTCATCCGGCGTAATCTCCTCTTCAAACTCGAGATTGAGAGATTCGGAATGGGCTCTTGCGATCGGCACGCGCACGCAGGTGCAGCTGAGTTTAAGATTTGGAATATGGAGCATCTTGGACGCTTCATTTTTCATCTTCAGCTCTTCTAAGGTATACCAGTTGTTTTCGTCAAACTTATCGATATGAGGAATCAAATTATATGTCAACTGGTGCTGAAAAGCGCTAACCGTAAGAGATTCGCCGTTTGCGTACTGGCGAATCTGAGTCTCAAGCTCGGCAAGGCCGGGCGCGCCCGCGCCAGACGCCGCCTGATACGTGGAGGCAACAACACGCTTGAGCCCCTTTGCCTTATGTAAAGGCGCGACAGCTTCAAGCATAATCGCCGTCGTGCAATTGGGATTGGCGATTACACCCTTGTTCCAATCAAGATCTTCGGCATTGACTTGCGGCACCACGAGAGGGACATCCGGATCCTGACGGAAGGCGCGCGAATTGTCAATCATCTTTGCGCCAGCCTTGACAACGGCATCTCTAAGATTTACAGCGACATCTGTCTTGCCGGCAAAAAGAACAATATCCATACCCTTGAAACTGTCTTCTGCAGCCTTCAGGACATGATATGTCTCACCAAGAATCTGCTCATCGCGCTCGCGAGAGGCAAAAATTTGAACCTTGGAGCATGGGAAATTGCGCTCCTTGAGCACCTTTATCATTTCAGTGCCTACCGCTCCAACACCGACTAAACCGACATTATAAGTCTTCATTGATTATGATTCTCCGTTAAAAATGGAGTGTATTATACCATAATCTTATTTATGCCGCACATGCCGAAGAACAATTACCGTGCGCGACGGAATATACAGTTTAATCTGCTGCACCAATTCACGCCCCGAGGAGACAAGTACCGGAGTATACAGCATCTGCCGTGCAATGCGTCCCTGCCCGCCGAAGCGCTCCTCGTCGGAATCGAACAGATGCCGCCACTTCGTTGCCGGAGGAACGATAATACCGTAGTCGGTATATGATTTGACGGGATTGAAATTAAAAACAAACATAAGATCGCCGCGGATAAACGCCAATATCTTATCGCCGTCATTTGCCAGCAGCTTGATGGGCTTAGATGTTTTACAATCTGAGGCGAGCGCCGAAATCATCACCTCGTCAAAATCCGCCAGCGGCTTGAAGCGCAGCGTCTTATCATCGCGCAGCGACCATTGGCGTCTTGCGTGTGAATAATCCCAGCCGTTTTCCTGCCGCGGAAAATCGATCCACTCGGGATGTCCGAACTCGTTGCCCATGAAATTCAGATATGCGCCGCCCGACAGCGCAGCCGTGGCTATGCGCGCCATTTTATGGAGTGCGATTGCGCGCTCAACCTCCAAACCATGCTGCTCCTTAGCCATGCCCCAGTATATCGCCGCGTCGGCAAGCGTAAAGAAAAACGTCTTGCCTCCTACAAGAGCCTGATCGTGCGACTCGACATAACTGACAACCTTTTCCTCTGTGCGCTTGTTGGTGAGCTCGTAATAAATCCCTCCCATAGGCCAATCGTCGTCGCGAACCGTTTCAGCGAGGCGAAACCAAAAATCGGGCACACCCATGGCCATGCGGTAATCAAAGCCAATTCCGGAATCCTCTATGCGGGCCGCGCATCCCGGGAGCCCCGAGACATCCTCGGCAATGGTGATGGCATCAGGATTAACCTCATGGATGACACGATTGGCCATTTGAAGATAGCACCAGGCATCGTCATCCAGCGACCCGTTAAAGTACATTCCGTAATTCGTAAACGAATCGCCGAGGCCGTGATCCCAGAAAAGCATCGACGTCACGCCGTCAAACCTGTAGCCGTCAAAATGATATTCATCAAGCCAAAACCGGCAATTGGACAGAAGAAAATGCAACACATCCGTCTTGCCGTAGTCAAAGCAACGGCTGTCCCACGCATTGTGCCAACCTTTAGCGCCGGCGTGAAAATACTGCCATTGCGTTCCGTCGAAACAGCTCAACCCGTCTCTCTCGTTTTTTACGGCGTGGGAATGCACTATGTCCATAATTACAAGCAGCCCCATGCCGTGCGCGGTGTCGATAAGCGATTTCAACTCGTCCGGCGTACCGAAGCGCGAAGATGCCGCAAAAAATGAACTGACA
>JAZOTG010000291.1:0-10031 GCA_045657505.1 Kiritimatiellia bacterium
TTTACTATGCCGACCCTCAGCTCGTGAGCCTCGTGTTGAATTCTTCCTCAGATCACGGAGAGACCGATACGGCCAAGTGGATGACGAAAGATCGTTGATGCCTAGGTTTATTGGTATAAAAAAGGCCACAGCATTACCAAATGTTGTGGCCTTTTTTTGGGGAGTGTCCCTATGTTTTTTGGGGACACTCCCTATGCATTTTTATTATATTTTATAGTTTTGTGCTGTTTTTTGGCGAAAATAGCAGAAACAGAAAAAATATAAAATTCCCACTTGCAATGCGTCAAGATGTTATGCTATAATATGCTCACTTTCAGAACGCGGGGGTCGTGGCGCAATTGGTTAGCGCACTGGACTGTCGATCCGGGGGTTGCGGGTTCGAGCCCCGTCGACCCCGCCAGTACGAAAGGAACGCGAGATTGCCTCGTGGTGTAATGGTAGCACCGCAGATTCTGATTCTGCTTGTTGGGGTTCGAGTCCCTGCGAGGCAACCATTCTTCAAAAATCTCTGTTCGGGTGTGGCGCAGCGGTAGCGCAGTTGACTGTTAATCAATTGGTCACTGGTTCGAATCCAGTCACCCGAGCCAATTAGACAGAAGCCCCTTTAAAAGGGGTCTTTTTTTTTTGCGTGAGCGAGAGCTGAAATATTTGCGATACGTATAGTATATTTCAGAAAACCTACGGCAAAATAGCTATTACGCCTCTTGGGGAGTGTCCCCACAATTTTTGTTCTTTTAAGTAAGAAGTTGATAAAATGCCATATAAATGTAGGTGTACAAGTTTTATAAATGGAAGTATAATATAAGTCATTCATTAAAATAAAGGGAATGAGATATAGAAAGTACTGATACAATCATGCTGTGTGTGTGCGAAGAAATCGAGTTTGCATGATTAAATCAAGGAGTCGTAAATAATGTCGGGATTGAAAGTCTACAGTGCAAGTCAGATTGAAGAGTTGGCAGATCGCTTAAAAAAGAGTTTGATAGAGCGGCGGCAAGGGGGTATCAATTCTTTTGAACCTGTTAATATTGTTGTGCCTAACGGCAATGTCGCAAAGTGGTTGCAGATTAAGAAATTCGCTTCAGACCCAGGTTTGTGCGCCGGAGTAGAGTTTCCGTTCATAGAGAAGGAATTGACAAGATTGATGTTATTGAGTCTGCCGCGGGAAAATCGGCAGAATATCAGGCTGATTTCTGATCATGCCTATGCAAAGGCGATTATGTCCATACTGCTGGAGGGCGCTGATGAGCAGAAGGAGTATGACAAACTTGCGCCGTTCAGAAGGTATATCACGGATTGCGACTCAAAAGACAGGGTGAAGATAGAGAGCCAAAAAGAAGCCGCCATGGCATGGCAGTTGGCCGAGGAGCTTTCGGACTTGATGGATTCGTATGAGGTGTACCGCCCAGAGATTGTTGAAGGGTGGCTGAAACATGAGATGCCTCATGGACTTCGTGGAGGGGAGATCGCCGAGTCCGAGGCTGCGTTGGCACGTGCCCTCTGGGGAGAGAATGGGAAGTTTAGGGAATGCGGCAATTGCCTTTCGTTAAGGCAGCTTTATAATCGTGTTAAAGATGTCAGGCCGGAGAGCTCCTCAAAAACAGTTTATTTTTTCGGGCATTCTACATTTTCATATTTACAAGCGCAGATTTTGGTATGGCTGGCAAAAAAATATAATGTTGAGGTGTATTACCGCAATCCGTGCCGTGAATACTGGGGAGATATTGAGCAGGGGCGGGAGTTTTCCATAAAGAGTCTGAAAGACGCGCCGTTAGGCTCAGTTGAAAATAAAGACGTCGATCCAGAAACGGAACTTGAAATAGACAATGAGCTGCTTAAAAGATTAGGCATTGCGGGACGAGAAACTTTAAGAGTGCTTGTTGACCTTGAAGAGTCTGCCGATGTTGCAGAGCGAATAGGTTTTAAATGGGAGATTGTCGACAGCAGAAATGATGAGCCTAAGAAGGTCCTTGAAAAAGTACAGGAATCCATCCGTTGCAGAAGCAGCGAGATCAATCGATGTGCGCAAGACGCCTCAATTCAGATTGTTGGTGCGCCTGGCGTCCGCCGCGAAGTTGAGATGGTCTACAATTCAATTCTCGGCAGCGTCGTTCGGCCTAAGGGAGTAGAGGGGGAACGGCCATGGAATGATTGCAGCTTCTCGGACATTGCGGTAATTGTTCCTGATATGCAAACATACCGGCCTGTTATTGAATCGGTATTCAATGCGCGCGGAGAGGTGCCGTACAGCATTCTTGACACATCTGCAAGCGACAGCAGCAGCTGTCTCGGCGGGTTTGCAGCGCTCGTGGAACTCGGGCGCAACGGACTCAACAGGAGGCGGCTATTCAATGTGCTTGAAAATTCCTGCGTGCAGAGGGCAATGAAATTTTCAAGGGAAGATGTGAAAAAATGGCGAAAGTTAACAAAGGACATAGCGGCGTTCGACGGGTTTGAGCACGCCGAGAAAAAAGCGAAAGGATATTTTGACTGGTCCTCCGGATTGAGTCGCCTTCGTCTTGCTCGCCTTGCCGATACGGTGCGCGCCGCAAATGATTGCAACATGCCTCTTATAGATACGACAGGCGACGAGCCCCTTAAATTTTCTGAAACGGTCGAACTGATCTGCCGTGATTTGGCTGATGCATTTTACGAGCCTTCGGGGCGGAAAAGAAATCTTCCGCTCCTTGCCCCATTGCAGGATGACGGGACGAGGGCGGATTGCTGGGCTGTCAGGCTTGAACACATAGTTAGGTCGTATCTCGCATTTGACGAGGACGATAAACTTGAAAATGCGGTGCTTCAGTCGATGATCGAAACACTCTACTCGCTTGATATGATTCCAGGCGAAATGAATTTCGAAATTGCCGCTGCGGCGCTTTCGCATTTTGCCGGAATCATCCCATGCCGTAGGGGAAGGTTCCTCACGGGCGGAGTTTCGGTCGGCGGTTTTTCCTCGTTGAGTGCGATTCCGTTCAGACAGGTTTATGTGATGGGAATGGGCGCGGGAGGGTTTCCCGGCGGCGACAGCGATTCGACATTAGACGTGCGCGGCGCCGGCTGGAGATTGGGTGATGTTTCTGTTGCAAACCGCAACCGCTTTCTGTTTCTTGAAACATTGATGTCGGTGCGGGACAGGCTTGTCTTGTCATA
Source organism: Kiritimatiellia bacterium (assembly GCA_045657505.1). GTDB lineage: Bacteria > Verrucomicrobiota > Kiritimatiellia > RFP12 > UBA1067 > UBA1067. The sequence goes on from JAZOTG010000291.1 coordinate 3,154, forward strand.
TCTCAATCTTGATATTGAAAAAGAGGAGGTGCTTTTCCCTTCAGGTCTTGTACTTGACGTCAAGAGATTCATAGGCAAACATGTCCTGACAGCAGGGGGATGTGCCGCGGCGGAAGAGAAAAGATTTCAGGAGTATGAAAACTATCCGTTGCTTGAGCGCGGCGAGATGGGTAAAAAGAATCCGACCGAAGCGATTGTATGGTGGGCGGACGATTGGGGCGCGGGAATACTGCCCACATATTCCAAGGCCGCCAGAGAATTGGCGATCGCCCGCGCAAAAGGAACCGCACATGAGCATGATGCCGCCGGCTCTGTAAAAGCGAACGGTGAGAACGCTGATGCTGATGAGATAATTGAGCTGCCAGTAAGAGACTTATCGGAATTTTTGAAGGATTCAGTCAAGGCGGTGATGCAGCGCCGCTTCGGAATAGGCAAAGAAGGCTACATGGAAAACGATCTGACAGAGGAGTCTTCGCTCGGAACATTGGACGATATCGATAAATGGAGTCTTCAGGCGAATGTAGTGGATTCGTTTATAAATGGGAATCACGACATAGGCGGGCTTGTCAAAAAAGAGATATGCCGCCTGCAGCTTGCAGGGAAAATGCCGACCGGATTTCTCGGAGAATATGCTGCAAATAAGATTGCCGCCAGTATGCAGAGGGCGTTGAACGGCCCTTGCAAAATTGCAGGCGATTTTGCAGGCTGCAGCAATGATGCCGTGCTCCGGCTTAACGATATTGTCAGCCTCGAGGGCTGCAAACGAAAGGTGCGCCTCATTGCTGAGATTTCAAATTGGAAGGAGACGGACGATGCGGTGCGGGTGCTCGTAATGAGGAAGGCGGACAGCAAGAAACCGCCCGAAGGGTGCCTTGAACCATTTCTCGGATTTCTGATTGCCGTAATCACGGGAAGGTGCTCTGAAAAGCGCCTTGAGATCGATGTTGCGGATATTGACAATGCCAAAGTGTCGACATGGACGTGGAGCGGGATTGACAGAACGAAGGCGGGGAACTGTCTTTCAGGCATTGTGAATTCGTTTTTGGATTACGAGAAAACGCAGGACGGCAGGCTTGTTGACGTTAAATACAGGAATATTGCGGATGCAATCGTAAATGAAGGGGCTAATATCGACTGGAGCGATGCGCTGGACAGGGTTAACGACGGCGGCTATAAGGGCAAGGTCAAGAAATTCAACAATGATTTAGTTATTGAACAAAATCTTGAAAGGCTGAAGCGGGGCCTCGACGGAGAAAAGGAGTTGATGGAAATATACGGCCGGCGTTATGAACTTCTGATGAGCGGTGTCGTTTCAGGAGCGGCAAAGGAAGGGGGGAGATGATGTGCGCGGTGAACGATGAAATAAGCAGGCGTTTGGGCCAGGATCATTTCGTATGCAATAAGATCAATTATGAGCACGATGCCATCATCGAGGCGTCCGCCGGCACAGGTAAGACATATACGCTTCAAAGTATAGTGCTTAAGCTTCTTTACGAGAATAAAATAGACAGCGTAAAGAATATTCTTCTTGTAACCTATACAGAGAAAGCGGCGGGCGAACTTAAGGATCGGATTAGAGATGTGCTTGAGAAAGCGAAATGTCTGCCGTCTGATTTCGACGAGGTTACAATCTGTACGATCCATTCGTTCTGCCGCAGCCTGCTGACGGAGTACGCTTTTGAAAACAGGGTGCCGATGCAGGTGGAAATTGTTGGTTCGGATGATGATATTGTCCGCCGTGCCGTCCGTTCGGCGATTTTGAGTGACGGGTTTAATGCTCGGTATGAGTCATGCTATGAAGCGTTTATGGAGGCTGCCGGAATAAAGGATACCGACACTCTTGCAGATGCGGTGGCGGGCGGTTTGAAGGATTGCGCGTCACGCGGAGAGGCTCCGAAAGGAGGCGATGCCTTCGACGGCATAAGGAGGGAGTTCGGTGAAGCTTTAAATAAAATATGCCCCGGCGGAATGTATTCTTCTCTCTGGAATCAGCTTAAATTTAACGAACTGCCGTTCCACGGTTCCGACGGGAAAAAATTCAGAGAGGATTTTGCCGACTTTACGCGTGTCGCCGGGCATCTGGCCTCTCAAGATAATGACGACAGCGTCTTCATGAAGTCGTTAGCACAGTGCATCGCAATAATGAACCGGGGCAGCAACAGGCTTAATCCGAGGTTGAAAAATGCTAACAGCCGAAGACTGCGCGACCATAGCGACGACTACAGAATTTTGTTCGATGTAATAATCAAAGCCAACGATTATAAAAATCTAATGGCTGCAGATCTTCTATGCCTTGCGTGGAAGGAGTATCTGCATCTCAAGAAAGAATCGTCGGTATTGACGTTTGACGATCTGGTGAACCGAGCCTGCGAAATAATTGCCGAAGAGTCGAAACTTGAGAAGAGCGAATTAATAAGTTCAATTCGCCGGAAATACAGAATCGCGCTCGTTGATGAATTTCAAGATACGGACAGCAAGCAGTGGCAGATATTCAAGAGCATTTTTTCCCACAAAGTTAACATAGTCGACGGCCTCAAGCCAAAGCGGGGCTCGCTGATAGTGGTCGGAGACCCAAAGCAGGCGATATATTCCTTCAGAGGTGCCGACATTGGCGAATATTTGAATGCGCGAAGCGAGATAGTTTCGGGTGACGAGAGTTCGCGCCATGTGCTTAATACGACATTTCGCTCGTCGCCCGATTTGGTCAAAGCGTTCAACAGAATATTCAAATCAAAGGCGGGGGACAATCCGTCGTGGTTTGAGGATATGAATGAGGGCGGCGGGAGCATTGAATACAGTGCGGTGGAGCCGCCTCCTGACAGCACAGGCAAGTTCAACGGGATTGAATATGCTGAAGCGTTCGGAGAGGCGGTAGAGCTCATTGAATCATTGCCGGAAAACGTTTCAAGGAATTCAGTGGGCAACGGGAACAAAACTGTCTGCCTGCCGGTTTTTCTGCGTAATGCGGCACAGGAAATCAAGCGGCTTGTTTCGCTTGATAAGGTGTATTCCGTGCGCGGGGCCGAAGGCGGGCGCGAAGATAAAAAATTCACATACGGTGACGTGTGCGTTTTAGTGCATGACCACAGGGAGGGGCGAAAGGCGCAGGAAATATTGTCCGCGGCAAATGTGCCCTCGTCGATATACAAGGAACAGGGCGTATATGCTTCTCTCGAGGCGGAGACGCTGCTTGTCTTATTCGACTTTATTTCATCGCCAAGCAGCCGCGGGCGTTTTGAGGCACTTGCGCTCTCGCCTCTGTTCGGCTGCCGCATATGTGAATTGGAAGCGCGGCGAAGACAGGAGAACCGTGAATTTTCAAAGCGGATAGAGGCGTGGCAGGAACTTGTAGTAAAAAAAGAATGGAATAGGTTTTTTGAGAGCATCATGAACGATACTCTGCTGGCGCATCCGGAAAAAGACGATTGCAATTTCGACCGCAGCTGGGCGGCAACGCGTCAGATCCTCGACAGGCTTTTATGCGAGAAAGGGCAATCGGCGCAGACTGTCGACGAGTTCGCTGAGACGCTTCGCCGGTGGCGTAAGGAGGAGAAGATCAACACCAAGGATGGCGAGTTGCGGCGGAAGGAGTCTGAGGCGGATTGCGTCAAGATTATGACGATGCACGCGTCAAAAGGGCTTGAGTTCCCGGTCGTATTCGTCGCCTGGGGGTTTGACGAGATGGCCGGGCGCGCCGATGCGGACAATAAAGATGCTGCCATCCGCGAATTGAAAAGGCTTTTATATGTTGCGCTGACCCGTGCGGAGCATAAGTTGTATCTGCCATGGTCGCGCGCGGCGAAGGAATGCTCCGGCATAGGAAGCGCAAAGTCGGCGTTGAGTCGAGGCGGATTTCTCGCTTGCGGCATTATTGCCTGTTTTGGCGGCGCTGACGCGGCGGCGAGGGTTGTCGAGGGTGTCGCCGAACGCACTCTATCCTGGCGGGACGGTTTCGGCGCATCGGTTGAGGGCGGGGCGTCTGATGGGCGGCATGCATGCGACAATGCGGCAGAAGATGTTCCCGTATACGAAATTGACGCGGAAGAGGCTTTGCAAAGGGTGATTAAAAATGATTCGTACACGTCTCTTCGTCAGAGGGCGTCGAAGTTCATTGTGGAGCCCGCCGGTGAGGAAGCCGGGAATGATGAAAATTATGATAACGACATTTTGTCGATTAGGGAGGCGTCTCTGCTTCCAAGGACAAATGTCTCGGGCGATGTGTTCCATAAAATAATGGAGACGCTCTGCAACAATGATGATTCCGATGGCGCAACGCCCGGGTTTTGCACGGTAGGCCGCTCTCCTTTTGAGCGCCTGCCGGAGAACGGCTGTTTTATGGGTTTAATTGCCGCAGCCATGCGCTGCCATGGAATAACGGATCGGAAAGACGACTGCGGCGACACGACTGGCCGTGTGCTTGCCCGTATGGTCTGGCGCGCACTGAATGTTCCAATTGACATCGAAGGAAACGTCTTTTGCCTGAAGGATGTTGAATATCGGGACAGACGCGCCGAAATAGAGTTTGTCGTGAACCGCGCGAAGATTGTGCAAAATGACAATCCGGACGACGTTTTCAACGGCAAAATAGATCTGCTCGTGCGCCCGGCGGCGGCCGGAGGCAAAGTCTATGTCATTGACTGGAAAACAAATTCGCTGCCGGACTTTTCACAGCCGTCGCTCGAACGGGCAATGGCGGCAGCGGATTATCATCTTCAGTATCAGTTTTATTCCGAAGCCGTGAGGTTCTGGTTGGGCGATTGTGATTTCGGCGGTGCGGCCTATCTCTTTGTGCGAGCGGGCGAGCGGTCGGAAAGCATAGATGGCGACAGTGGCGTGTATGTCGCCAAAAGCGATGCTGTATCGCAGACGGCATGCCGCGAGGCAATAGGAAAAGCATTGATGTAAGAGGTGTCGGTTATGTGTATTGAAGAAAAAAGGCGACAATTGGATTTGTTCGGAATTCCAGGGGGCGGGCTCGGCGCTGAGAATGTGCGCACTCTGCTGTCTCGTATTCTTGAGGCGGGGGCGCTGACTCTCTCGGATATGCAGTTGGCGCGTGATGTCGTCGAGCGGCTGAATGACGGTTCTCCCGCAACATACTTGATTTTGGCGGCAATGCTGCTTTCATTGAAGGACGGCAATACTTTTCTACGGAGCAGCAAGGTTTCAGTGGTGTTGAAGGCGGCGGCGCATATGGAGGATGATGCATCGGACGGGTATGACAGACTCATCGACGAGTGCTGGGGAGACTATGCGCGAAGTGCAGAGGAGAATCTTCTTAAATCTGATCTTGTTGTTTGCAAAGAGACGGACGCTGCTGACAGGAGCTGGTTTTTCGCCAAGGTTTTCAACTCTGTGAAGGCGGTTTCGGACAGGTTGAAAAGCATTGACGCAGAGGAAGATATTGGAGAGCTGCCGGATGGTGTTGTTGAACGGGCGGTGCGTTTCAAGGTGCGAAACCGCGAGTTTTCATTGAACAGTGAACAGCGGCAGGCGGTGCGAACGGTCGGACGGCGCAGGCTTGCCGTGATAACGGGCGGGCCCGGCACGGGCAAGACGACGGTAGTATGCGCTATTCTGCGTTCGCTTATGGAACAGCAGATTATTACGGGAAAGGATGTGGCGCTTGTAGCTCCAACAGGGCGTGCGGGGCAGAGAATCGGCGAGTCATTGCGCATGCAGTGTGAATCTGCGCAATATATGCACGAGTCGGTAAAGTCGATGATAGGAGAGCTTTCGGGCGCAACGGTTCATTCGGTTTTGGGCGGCTTTCCTCCAAACTGGAAATATACAAAGGACAATAGGCTGCCTTACAAGCTGGTGATTGTTGATGAGGCCTCGATGGTGGATGTGCATCTGATGAAGGCGCTGCTTGAGGCGCTTGCGGACAATTGCAGGCTTGTTCTTATGGGCGACAAGGATCAGCTGCTGTCGGTCGATGCGGGGGCTGTGCTCGGTGACGCGGTAGCGAGTTTCAACGGGCGGACTGTTGTCGAACTTAAACACTCCAATCGATTTACGGGAGCGCTTGCTGAATGCGCCCGCGCAGTGAACACCGGCGATGCGAAGCTTTTTGCCGACACGGCCGCCGAATTGCCGGTTGGCGGCTCCGGCTGGCTTGAGGCGCTTAGCGATGATGCCCAAGACGGTGTCAATCGTGTTTTCCGTTGTAAGATGAGCGCGGCGGCCGGATATGCCGTCTGCAGGCGCCTCGTGGTAGAGTGGTGCAGCAATTACGGGCTTTTGGGTGACGGCGGGCTTGTTGCTGCGGCAAGGGCCGTGAAGATAGAGGACGCGTCTAACCGCATAGTGCCAAGGGATGATTCCGTTGCCGGGCTGTTCAAGTGGCTTGACCGCTCGCGTATTCTGACGGCGGTGCGCCAAGGCCCGTTTGGCGCATGTGCGATAAACGAGGCTGTAGCTGCGGAGCGCTTCAGGGGACGCGGTCAGGCAAATCCTCTTGCCGAAGTCGGTGTGCCTGTTATCGTCACTCGCAATACGCCGGAGAGAAATCTTTGGAATGGTGATATTGGCGTAACGGTTATGGGGCCGTCCGGAATGGCGGTGCTGTTTCCGAGAGGGGAGGCGGCGGCCGTGTGTCCGGTGGCGCTTCTGCCAAAGCATGAGCTTGCGTATGCCATGACAGTGCACAAGAGTCAGGGTTCGGAGTTTGAGAATGTGATGTTGGTATTGCCAAATGACGAGAGGCATCCGCTTCTTAACAGGCAAATCGTCTACACCGGTATAACACGGGCGAAAAGGCGCGCTGTTGTGGTTGGAACGGAGGGCGCTGTCATGACGGCTCTGTCGCGGAAGATCGAGCGCGATACGGGGCTTGGCATGTGTATGGCATAATCAAAAGAAGAAAAGGGTTTGCA
>JAZOTG010000292.1:0-1639 GCA_045657505.1 Kiritimatiellia bacterium
GAAATGAGGTTGTAATGAAAGAAACCATTTTCACCGGCTTGTTGATGGCGGGAATTCTTGCCGCATCGGAGTGTTGCGGTGTCGATAAGGTTAATGCGGCGGATTTCGGGTACAATGCAACCAATGCGACGGCGGCGCTTCAGGCGGCGATCGATTCGGGCGCAAAAACGGTTGTCCTTGATGCCTCAAAAGGCGATTGGTGCATTGAACCGGTGAAACTGCGTTCCAATCTGGAGCTGATATTCGGCGAAAACGTGCGGGTGCGCGCGGTGCCCGGATCTTTCCGCAAGCGCTATGACATGATGTTCAAAGGAATGAACGTCACCAATGTCAAGATGCGGGGAATGCCGGGCGCATCGCTGGAAATGTTCAAGAAGGACTATCTCGACGCCGAGCGCTACATCTGGAGCGAGTGGCGGCATATGATTGCGTTCTATGATTCTGCCGACATCGTCGTGGAAGGACTGTCGCTCTCGTCGTCGGGAGGAGACGGGATTTATATCGCCAGGTGCAAGAATGTTCATATTGAAAATATTCTCTGCGCCGGACATGACCGGCAAGGGATAAGCATAATCGGCGCGGAGAATCTGCTTGTGCGCCGCAGCCGGTTCTGCTTTACGGAAGGAACTCCGCCGGCGTGCGGAATTGATTTTGAGCCGAATTCCCCCAAGGAGCATTTTGTGAATTGTCTCGTGGAGGATTGTGAATTCGACGGGAATTTTTCAAGCGGAGCAAGTTTTCACATCCCGCATATGAATGGCAAAAGCCGTCCGCTTTCGGTGACGTTCAGGAATTGCCGTTTTTCAGGGAACAGAGCAAGAGGATTCGGCATATATGCCACATGGAATGCCGAGAGCTCGGTTAAGGGCGAGATCGTTTTTGACGGGTGCGTGTTTGCGGGAAATCTGAACGGTGGGATTTCACTTTCCCAGATGCCGCCCGAAGGGCTTGCCGTAAATTTCCGAAACTGCGTTATCGACAGTCGCGGTAGCACTCAGGTGCCGATCGTATTCAATAACGGTGAATTGATGTTTGATTTCGGCGGAGTTTCCTTTTCCAATGTAACGGTCTATGCCGATACGCCGGATGTCGTGTCGTTTTACGCAATGACGGGGGCAGGAATCACGAATGTCTCCGGAAATCTGTCGATAGTGACGCCGTCAGGCAGTCAGACGCTGTCGCTTGCCGAGTTCGCCGCGCGACATCCCGCTGATCAGAAAGCCGGGATGTTCAAGCCGACGGCGGTGAAATTCAAAAAGCTCGTAGCGCATGATCCGCAAGCGAAGCCGTCCCCAGACACCGCCATGTTCTGTCGCGGTCGGCAGCTGTTTGTGCAGAAGGTGCCGGGCGCCGGCAGATACAAGTTCAAATTCATTACACGTAAAACGTCGAGTCAGGGAGGGCGTCCGATTGAAGTTAAAGTGGATATTTCAGATCGCGACGGTACTCCGGTCGATTCGTTCATCGTTAAGGATGACGAGATGACTTATGAACTGGAAAGCGCAAGAGAGAATACATATCTCAGTACCTTTGTGGCTTGTTTTATGAAGCATTTAGATAAATGAACGAATTTTTAGAACTCGAAGAGCAGGTACTCCGCATGATCAAAACGGTTTACGACCCTGAGATACCTGTCAAC
>JAZOTG010000293.1:0-2453 GCA_045657505.1 Kiritimatiellia bacterium
GGTCGAGCTCTTGTGGCTCTTCCGAGCAATTGACAGCCTTAATTATAAGCGAGCCGTCAGCATCACGCAGTGCTGATAGAGCGATGGCCCGGCAATAATTTCCATTCTTTGTCTTTATGTAGCGAGAATACTGTTTAAAGTCAATAACTTCTTTTCCGCGGTTTTCGCTGAAAAGTTTTTGAATGTTCCAACTGGGGTTGACAAAGTTTCCGTCTGTCATTGGATATATAAGATTTGGGCGCCATGCAGTGTGTTTAGCATTAGCAAAAAGCGGCGCATAAGCGGCTAATTTGACAATGTCGGCATTACGCTCGAGCCCGCACATAAAGGCTGCCTCTCCAATAGCTGCGCGCAAATCTCCCCAGCGACCGACATCGCGAGTAACAGCGTATTCGCCTACAAAAACCTCAAATTCGCCTCTCGGATAATCGTCGTAAAGCCTGCTGCCCACCGACATAAACCAATCAGGGCTCATATAGTAATGTTCGTCACGAATATGTTGCGGGCGTCCTCGTACTGGTCTTCCCCAGACATTGGAAATGATTTTAATCTCGGGATATTTTGCGCGAACAGCATCGTGAATAAGTGCGTAGCGTTCATCGTATGCCTTGCCCCCATTCTCGTTGCCGATTTCAAGGTATTCCATATTAAAAGGTTCAGGATGTCCATTTGCGGCACGAACTGCGCCCCATTTCGATGTGACAGGGCCGTTGGCATATTCAATGCAATCCAGTGCATCTTGAATGTATTCATCCATTTTGTCTAAAGGAACAACTTCTCTATGGCTCATGCCGCAATTAATGCAGAAGAGGGCCTTTGCGCCAAGTTCTTCGCAAAGAAGAAGGTATTCATGGTACCCGACACCATTAGCCGACCAATATCCCCAGAGGTTCCATTGCGTACGACGTTCCCACATATTGCCTATTGTCGTTTTCCATCTGTAGGCTTCTGCCATGGTTTCGCCTTCAACCCAGCAACCGCCGGGGAAGCGTACAAAGCTCGGCTTCAGGGCTGCAAGACGTTCCATCAAATCTTTACGGAAAAGTCCGCTTTTGCCATATGTTTCGGAAGGGAAAAGTGATACGCAGTCAAGATAGAATGTGCCTCCGTTTGGAACGCGAAAGACTAATTTAGCGTCAGGATCGGTGTCTGTGGCGGTAAGTACCAAATTGTGGGTTTTCCATTCTTCGCTAATGTTGTTTATAGCACCGCGGGCTAAAATTTTTCCGAGTGATTCAAGCGAGACGTTAATCGGGCCTTTGACGTTTCCACGTAAGGCAACAGAAAGTCGGTAGGAGGCTCCGCTTTTAATACCCATGCCAAAATAACCGTCGTTTGCAACACCGCCGCCAGCGAGCGCATCAACACGGGCGCAGTTGCGGTTCTTTTCGGAAATAGGCTTGGATGTATCGCTTTCTATCGTTGCAGCCCCGACAGTTTGCCAATACCCAATGGTAGATTGCTCTCTGTATTTGACAAGGCCATCTTCAAAGCTACGGTTGCGCACCATTTCGGCATAAATACCGCCGTCAAGAGATAAATCGATGTCTTCAAAGAATATACCCCACATGTCACTGGAGACGGGGAATAGGGTTTTGCCAGCGTCAACAATAACTCGTGTAGTCGTTGTGTTGTTGAAAATCTCAGGGACAGTGACTTTTGCGAAAATATTTTCGCCGTCTATTTTCATAGTAATTTTATCGCCAATACATGATACTTCAAGGTCATACCAGCGGTCGTTTACGATTGGCTCGAATGCACGGCGGGAAAGGGCGGATCTATCGCTTCTGCATGGAGTGTTAAAGTCATAAGTGCCTTTAGTTTCGATGGCATGTGTTTTGTTCATCCAGCCGCCGTAATTTGCGTATATGCATTGGTCGTGAGCGCGCTCTCTTACGTGGAGGATAAAGCCCTCTTCTCCTGAAAGACGACGTGCTTTCACGCGCAATGTATAGTCACGCCAAGAAGGATCGCCAAAAGTAATGGTTGCTCCAGTTGTGCCGCGCTCATTGGTTTGGCGTATGGCTCCATTGATGCTTTCCCATTTAGCCTCATTGCCAATAGTGGATCTTGAAAGGTTAGGCAGTCCTTGCCAAAGAATTTTCCCGTCAGGGCTAGTTACAACGATGTCTTTAAATTCGGCAACCGTATTCCAAGTATGTAGTGCTACACGGCCACAGGGCTCGTCAGCATTGAGATACGCGGTACACAATGTCAGTAGAAGCGTAATTATAGTTTTTTTTTAATAGTTTATGCATGGTACTCCTTAATTTGCTGCAATTGCAATGAGAATAATTAATTGTATGTATTGTACCATTTTAAAATTTAGTTGGCAATCGGTTAGTCGAATGTGCGGGCTACCGCCGCCCATCCGACTAATCAATTTGCGTTGCGCCATAAAAGCGCGTCAACATCCGCGTTCTTGTCGCGTCCAATTTCGTCAAGAACAGAAG
>JAZOTG010000294.1:0-13529 GCA_045657505.1 Kiritimatiellia bacterium
TGAAACGGAGGTAAACATGACAAAACTGCAAAACTACAACGGTCGCTATTGCGAGTCGGAATTTGAAAATGCCTTCCTTTCGTTTTTAGAGGCGGAGGGATGGCATTATCTGCACGGCAATAGCATCCCGCGAGAAAATAAAACTGCGGTTTTGTATGCGGATGATATGGAGCAGTTTTTAAGCAAGGCCAATGCGGATCTGACTGCTGACGAGATTCATCAAATCATGGATAAAGTCTGCCTTGTTGGTGCGGAAAGCGAGTTCTCCACACTTCATACTGTTTATGGATGGATGGTTGATGGCGTACAGTTTGTTCCGCAAAGCGGACTTGCGCGTAAGGTTGCGCTCATTGACTTTGAGCATCACGAAAACAATATATTCCGTGCCGTGAACCAGTTCACCGTCGAATATGTCAACAACGGACAGAAGGAGAATCGCCGCCCCGATATTCTTCTGTATGTGAACGGCATGCCTCTGTGCATCATCGAGCTCAAGAACCCTGCCGATGCCAACGCAACGATTCACGATGCGTATGAACAAGTTACCGTTCGTTATTGGCGCGACATCCCGCATTTGCTCCACTATTGTCCGTTGGCGTGTATTTCAGACGGCGTGAAAACGCGGCTTGGCACCGTCCGCACGCCGTATGAGCATTTCTATGCGTGGCGTCGCGTGAATGACGGCGACAAGGTATCCACGCTTCCTTTCGATGAGCTCGAAACGATGATTAGGGGTGTGTATGCGCCTGCAAGATTCCTTGAGATTTTCCGTGACTACATCTACTTTCAAGACCACGAATACGACAGCGACGAGAAGGAGATAGTCTGCCGTTATCCGCAGTTCTTTGCCGCGTGTTTGCTCAAGCAGAGCATCGTAAAATCGGTTGTCGAAAAGAGCGGCAAGGGCGGCACGTATTTCGGTGCGACCGGATGCGGCAAGACTTATACAATGGCTTTCTTGGCGCGTCAGCTCGCGTTACGCTGTGAAGGTGTTATTGGTTCGCCAACCATCGTTATGATTGTTGACCGAGAGGAACTGCAAAAGCAGGGGGCCAAGCTGTTCACAAAGAGCAAGGAATTCCTGAACCTTGGCGAGGTAAGCGTTGTTCCGACCAGAAAGAAGCTCCGTGAGGAACTCAGAGCGCGTGAAAGCGGCGGATTCTACATCTGCACCATTCAGAAGTTCTGTGACCGTGAGGATGACAAGATAGGTTTGATCAATGACCGTGCGAATATCATCTGTTTCTCCGATGAAGCGCACAGGACACAGCTTGAACACGCCAAGACGATCAAGTTCAGTAAAGATGCCGACGAGAATATGCGGGCGATGGTGTCGAAGCCATACGCCAAGGTACTGAAAGAGGCATTGCCAAATGCTACGTTCGTAGGTTTTACGGGTACGCCTATCGCCGAAACATACCAGACGTTCGGCGATGAAATTGACCGCTACACGATGGATCAGGCTGTTGCCGACGGACTGACCGTATCCATCAAGTATCATCCTCGCATTGCGAAGGTGCTTTTGGATGAGCAGAAAGTTCGGGAGATAGAAGCCTATTACAGGAAATGCTTTGTCGACGGCGCTACCGAAGAAGATGTAGAAGCAAGCAAGAAGGCAATGAGTTCAATGGAAGTCATCCTTGGTGAGCCGTCGCGCCTTGAACGGCTTGCGGCAGATATCCATGACCATTATGTGTCCGCATGCGCCAAGGATCCCGACAGAGTGCAAAAAGCAATGGTTGTGTGTTCTTCGAGACCGATTGCATACGCACTCCTGAAGAAATTCCAAGAAAAATATCCCGAATGGTTCGTGGAAAAGAAGACTCCCGGCGACGTAAAAGTGATCGGTGAGGAACTGAACAAACTCAAGCCCATGCCTTTTATGGCGATGGTTGCCAGTGTCGGCAAGAATGACGAGCCGGATATGTACAACTATCTCGGCGGCGTTAAAAACGGTTCTCGTTCGGAGGATTTTGATGCCGCATTCAAGCAGGACAATTCCAATTTCCGTATTGTAATCGTTGTGGATATGTGGATTACGGGTTTTGATGTCCCTTCGCTGACATACTTGTACAACGATAAGCCTTTGAAGAAGCATCTGTTGATACAGACTATCAGCCGTGTAAACAGAAAGTATCCTGGCAAGGATTTCGGTTTTGTCATTGACTATATCGGAATTCGCGATAATATGCGTGAGGCGATGAAGGTATATGGAGGAGACACTTCTATTGCGCCGTCGGTTGATGATGTTGACCAGGCGACGGCTGTTTTCAGGGAGGAAATGGAAGTCCTGAAAATTTTGTTCAAAGACTATGACCTCACGCCGTTTCTCGATCCGAAAGGAGATCCGGCAGACAGGTATCGACTTTTGGCAAAGGCCGCTGAATACGTATTCGCATCTACGCAAGAATTGAATATGCAAAACAATGGCGGAAAGAGTGTCAATAAGGTGTCCTTTAAAACATACTTTCTGAAAACGGTTAAACGAATGCGTACGGCATACGATATTTGCCAGCCCTCAGGAGAGTTGGGTGAAGAGGAGTCGGCGCTTGAGCAATGTTTTATGGCGATCGCAGGTTTTGTTCGCAAGATGAGCGGCACAAGCGAAGTGGACGCCGAAACCATGAACCGCCATGTTGCGAAAATGGTTGAGGAAGCGTTGAAGTATAACGAAGTTGAAAGTGTATTGGAAGACGGCGAGCAGGAGGATATCTTCAGTCCCGAATATTTTGAAAAGCTGTCCGATGTTAAAATGCCGGCATCCAAGCTTGAAATTCTCGTAAAACTGCTTCGCAGACAAATCAAGGAATATTCAAATACCAACCAGATGGCGGCAAAGAAGTTCCAGGATATGCTTGAAGAAACCATTAGGCAGTATCATGAACGAAGAAAGCATCTTCCCGCAGAAGAAGCAGGCGAGGCGCAGGAACATGCTACTGAGGATATAATCAAAAAAGCTACCGAGCAGGCTTTGCGTATATTAAAGGATATGAATGCCGATCGCGAGAGCTTTCGAAAGATCGGACTTACCTTTGAAGAAAAGGCGTTCTATGATATTTTGATGGCGCTCCGGGATCAATACAATTTCGAATACGGGACGGATAAAAAGGTGGATGGCATCATCATCAATGACAAGTGCAAGTCTCTTGCCAAGAAAATCAAAGAGATAATTGATACAAAGTCTTCCTTTGCCGATTGGCTTAACAATCAGAACGTCCGAGACCAGCTTAAGTTTGATATCAAGGTCTGCTTGATCAAAAACGGCTATCCTCCGCAGTATAGTCCAGAAGTGTTCCGTAAAGTTATGGAACAGGTCGAGAATTTCGAGGAGAATAGATAGCGAGGAGATTAAAAAGCGCGGAAAGGGTCCCCACTGCATAGGCTGTTGTGCTGGTGTCTGCGTAATCTTGTGGGGTAAAAGAAAGGCTTTCAACCGAGTTGACGACTGGTGAAAGTGCGCTGTTTAAAGATATCACTTTCCCCGATGAAGTGTGCTACGTTTGGGACGTAGAGATGATTTCGTAGTTAATTTTTGAATGGCTTGATAATTGTTGCAGGTATTCCATATTTATGTAGTTTTGACAAGTATTTTTTGTTTAATTCTTGACCATAGTTATGCATGATAGGATTAGAGATTGGTCGATCATTTATTAAGTAAAGACAATCTATTCCTATAAGGTGGTGAAACCATTGATCCCAATCGGATAGATTGTCAATGTATTCGTCAATGAAGGAAATGCTGATTTTGCGGAAATATTTACCTGGAACATCAAAGAGGTCAATTTCATTGGTAAAATCTTTGATATTCGATAAATCTATTTCACCGTGCTTTAACGGTAAGGCGATATCAGTTTTTTCTTCTGATAAAAAATCTTGGTGAGTATGACCGACCATTTAGAAAGAAAGTAAAATTTGTTTTCCGAGTTCATTTGCACGCTTCAATACGGCAAGAAACTTGTTTGCTGAATTTTGTATTTCCAATGATGCTTTTTCTGCATATTGCTCAGTCATTTCAATTGCTTTTTGAATGTGTGGAGATAGAATGATTTCTTCTTCGTATTCATCAATGACAATATCGAACGGTTTATCAAATTGGCAAAACAAGTTGAAAAGGTTATTATAGTCAGATTTTGTTATTTCATATTCCTCAAATTTAATGTCTTCCCATAAAATGCCTTCCTCAATGTTGTTAAGGTCATTTATGTTCAGAGGAATTGAAAGATAATACCGATGAATGTTACTCATTTTATATCTCCTCTCTTTTGCGAATTATGAAGTGGGTCATTTCATTATATTCGGCTTTCGATCTGTCAGTCTTTTACCATTTGGAAGGGTTTTGTTATTGTTAACTTTTCCCCCATTAATGTCAAGGTAGCCGGCTTGTTGTTATGGACGAATCCTTAAGCCTGCATGACCCTGCTGAAATATCGCAGACTTTTTCTATGTTTGAACCTTTAGTTGGAATATAACTTTAGACCCATGAATTCGTGGAGTGCTCCCAGGGGCGAATTTATCGACAAATTCATTTAAATTAATTGTAGCCCAATTTGATTTTTATTTTGAGGCTCGTATGATCCTAAAAAGGTGGAATGGGTGCTGATTTTTGATGGTGGTAGCGGTGAGCTTTCAATGGTTGCAAAGTTAGAGTATGTTAGAACGGTTTCAAGTATTGCGGAATTAAGAACACATACAGAAGATTGTCTTGACTATGTAAATGCTCAAAAATTTGACTTTGTCGGCCCGGGTGAGCATTATGTATGGAGAATATTGGAGATTAAACTTTAAGCGACAAGATAAGAGTGATGATGGTGAGAGGATGGGGGGATGATTGTTCTTGTGTTATAATAATCAAATCAAATTTCTTTTTCTTTTGTAGTAAGCAAGGGTTGAAAAATGATAACGAGAAAGAATTTCGTAACCTCGTTAATGGCAGCGTCTGCCGTTGCTGGACTTCAGGCAGCCGATAATGCGGCTTCTGCAGGCGTTCAACAGCAGCACAACGACGAGAGCCGCGGGCGAATCGGTCTCCGGCCGCTCGAACTTAACCGCATACGCATTGACGTGGGTGCTGACAGACCGTTCAAAGCCATTCAAGTTACAGATACACATCTTACCCGTGTCGATGCATCGGAGAACGATGATCGTAAAATGAAATTGGCGGCGCGGCGTTATCCAATGATGGGTTATGGAGAATATTATCTTTCCGAAGCGGTGTTTCGTGCACGGCACGAGAACGCCCTCCTTCTTCATACAGGCGACATGTATGATTTTGTCTCACGCGCCAATCTTGATTTGTCGAAGCGCTATTTCGCTACAGGTGACTGGTTTGCCACCGTGGGAAATCATGAGTTTTCGCGCTATGTCGGGGAGGCTGAGGAGAATGCCGAATACAAGGCTGTCAGCGCTGCGCGGGTAAGTGCCGTCTGGCCCAATGAGATATCGTTCGCGTCGCGTGTTGTAAACGGCGTCAACTTTGTCGCGGTTGACGATGTCTACTACAATTTTACCGGCAGTCAGCTGGAACTTATGGAAAAGGAGGTGAAGAGGGGCTTCCCGATCGTCATGATGTGTCATGTTCCGATTCATCTGCCGCGTCATTATGAGTTGATGATGAAGCAAACCAAAGGAGTTTGCTCTTACGAGACGGGTGTTCCCGATGAACTGATCAATACATGGCGAAAAGAACGTGATTTTCCGGCGGGTGAAAAATGGCGCGACCGGAGAGTGCAGCAGCGATCCGATGCGGAGACAGTGGAATTCATCAAATATCTGAAGGCACAGCCGCTTCTGAAGGCGATCCTTTGCGGACATACGCACCGGTTCTGGCGGGAGCGTTTCTCGCCGACCGCCGTCCAGTATATTTGCGCAGCCACCTATCAGGGGCGTGGATATATGATTGATTTTGCATAGGCCGGATTATTTCTTCAAGCGCCATTAGGGATGGCGCTGTCCCGATAAACAAGCTTCGTGCCGCACCCCGCTCCATTTGCTTTTATTTCTTCGCAGTTATATTACATTACGCAACAGAAGAGCTTCAGGAATACGCTTGATTGTTTCTATTGGAACAGAGGTGTTCTTTTTTGTTATAATAAGCGGAAAATTTTGAAGATGAATGACAGGAAAGGATTTTTATGAGCACATCAAAACCTTTGGTAATCATGCCGTGCATGGATATGATTGCCGGTCGAGTGGTGAAAGGTGTCAATTTTGTCGATATTAAGGATGCCGGCGATCCTGTTGAATGTTGCAAAGCGTATTGCGCGGCAGGTGCAGATGAAATCGCCATGCTTGATATCAACGCAACGGTAGAAGGCCGTGCAACTACGCTTGAGACAGTGCGCAAAGTCGCAGATGTGGCTACAATCCCGTTTACCATGGGAGGCGGTATTTCTTCTGTGCGGTCCGCCGCCGACGTTCTTGCGGCCGGCGCCAACAAGATTTCCACTTCATCAGCCGTTTTCCGCTCTCCTAATATGATCGGCGAATTGGTGCGCGAATTCGGTGCCGATAAAGTGACAGTGGCTGTTGATGTCGCTCAAAATTCAGCAATGGCCAGCGGTTATGAGGTGTATATTGACGGAGGACGCACTGCCACAGGAGCAGACGCCATTGAATGGGTTAAAAAGATTGTCGACTTCGGCGTAAGAACAATCCTTCCGACTTCAAAATCAACCGACGGCGCAAGGACCGGCTACGACCTTCCGCTTATTCGTGGCATCCGGGCGGTAACCGATGCCGATATAGTGGCGTCCGGGGGGGCGGGCACTATGGCGCATTTTGCCGAGGCGGCCGAGGCTGGTGCTACTGTACTTCTTGCGGCAAGCGTGTTTCACTTTGGCGTTATTCCAATACCAGAGCTAAAGAAATATCTTGCTTCATGCGGCTGGCAGGTGCGTTAAGAATGATGAAGAGAGCGTTATTCGTTTTAGCGTCATTAGCGGTCGGTGCGGTATACGCTGATGCTGATGACGCCAAGCTCGGCAATTATGCTTTTCTCGTGAAGTACATGCCCGAAAAAGACAGGGCGAACGTAAGCGAGGCATATTTGCGCAAAAACACATCACTTGCCGAGCAGGCAAGGCGCGAGGCGCCGTGGGGCGCCACGATTACCGATGAAATATTCCGCGAATACATACTGCCCTATTCATCAATAGGCGAGGATGTCGACGACTGGCGGGGCCTTTTCCGCGATAAATTCTGGCCGCTTGTAAAGCATTGCAAAACAACGGGTGAGGCTGTTCAGATTATCAATTCAAAAATCTGGCGTATGCTCAATGTGAGGTACAGCACCAAGCGCGAAAAAGCCGACCAGTCTCCGTTTCATTCAATGCGTATTCATATGGCGTCATGCACGGGGCTGGCGATAATTCAAATTGATGTTTTCCGGGCGTGCGGAATCCCGGCGCGTTTTACAGGCTGCAATTGGACGACAATACCCGGCAACCATTCATGGGTCGAGTATTATGACAACGGTTCGTGGCATTTCTTCGGAGATGCCGTGGATGATAAGCTTCAGCCCCCCGACAAGGCGTGGTTTACGGGGTATGCTTCTCTTGCAGATGCCTCCAATCCGCGCACGCGCATTTATGCGTCACGTTGGAGTGTCGGTCCCGACGGCGTCAAATTCTGGCCTACATGGCGCGGCGGAAACGCGCCAAGCGATATCAACGCTGACGATGTCACCGAGTCCTATGCCCGTTTTCGTGCGCAAGTGCCTAAGGCCAGCGTGACATTCGTTGCCCGCGATTCTTCGAGGGCGAGGCGTCCGGTCGATTTTCGTCTTGTCGCTTCCGGCTCCGGAAACGTGATGGCTCAAGGTCGCACATTCGACGAGTCTCACGATATGAACGACCATTTTACAGTTACCTTGCCCGAGAACACTCTTGTGCGGATTGAGGTGAAGCTGCAGGACGGCAGTTATAAACCTGCCGGTTCAGTAAGGTTCACCAAAGGGCAAAAGCTTGTCGAGCTGCCGTATAGTGCAAAAGCCAGATGAATTTATAGATAGGAGGTGTCATATGCGTAAACTCACATTATCATTCTTTGCATTGTTTCTTTCATGCGTATGCTTCGGCTCGCAGATGCGGTTCAAAGCCGCGCGCGCAGTATGGCCCGAAGGCCTTGAAAAAGAGATGAACACGTTCATCGGTTTCAGAACGGCGTTCGATTCAAAGGCCGGCGAGAAGCCTCTTCTGCGCATCACGGGCAGTTCGGTTTATCGCATCACTCTTAACGGCGAACATGTCGGTTACGGCCCGGCCCGCACGGCAAAGGGTTTCTTCCGCGTTGATGAAATAGTTCTTACTCCCAAGAACGGACGCAATGTTCTTGCTGTCGAGGTGGCCGGCTACAACTGCAGGAGTTTCTATCATCTGAGTCAAAGCGTCTTTTTGCTTGCCGAGGTTGAGCAGGGCGGTCGTATACTCGCGGCTACGGGGCGCAACGGCCAGTTCGAGGCGCAGAGGCTGCCGAGGGTTCAAAAGTCTCCCCGCTACAGTTTCCAGCGCCCGTTTATGGAGCATTACGTTCTTTCTGCCGGATTCGACGATTGGAAAACCGGTGCAGGCAAGTTCGGCAAGCTTGTCCTCAACGAGCTGCCCGACGTGGAACTTCTGCCTCGCAGGGCTCCTTATCCCGATTATTCCATCAACAAACTCAAGCCTATTTCAGCCGCCAAAACGGTTTTTGACGATAAGCGCAGCATTAGGCAGGCGCATTTCGTAAACGGTGCGTCGAGTGCTACGATCAACGGTTTTGCCGTTAAGGAACTCGCTGCCAACTGGTGGGAGCTTGCGCAGCGTTATATAGCCAAGGACCGTAGACCCGTCGAAGGCGGCAAAACTTCCATGCGCCTTGCCGATGGGCAGAGTGTTATTTATGACGCCAATTTGAACGATACCGGTTTTATCGGAATGCGAGTCGTTTGCCATCGCCCGGGAACGCTGATGGTAAAGTTTGACGAGATTCTTTCGGGAGGAGAAGTAAGTTCCACCCGCTATTATTGCACGAATGTTATTGCATGGGAACTCAAAGAACCCGGCGTCTACAATCTTGAGTCTTTCGAGCCCTATACAATGCGCTATATTGATGTTATAGCCACTTCAGGCGACATTGAAGTCGCAAGCCCATACATCCGCACCTATAAAAACTCAGATACGCGCGGCATTGCCTTTGACTCTTCCGATCCCCGTCTCAATAAAATCTTCGAAGCCGCACGCGAGACATACATTCAAAATGCCGTTGACGTGTTTACCGACTGTCCCGGTCGCGAACGTGCCGGATGGCTCTGTGACAGCTTCTTTACGGCGCGTGCTAGTAAATTGTTTACGGGCAAACTTGATATGGAGGATCTCTTCCTTGAAAATTATCTCTTGCCTGAGAAGTTTGAATTCATACCTAAGGGTATGTTTGCCATGTGTTTCCCGTCAGATGTTGCGGATGGCAACTTTATACCCAACTGGGCTATGTGGCTTGCCGTTCAGATTGACGAGTATGCCAAACGCGGCGGCGATGAAAAAATCATTGCGGCCTATCGTCCTAAACTTATTGCTCTTATCGACTATCTCAAGACATTCCGCAATTCGGACGGCCTTTTGGAGAAATTGCCGAGATGGATATTTATTGAGTGGTCGAAATCCAACAGCCTTGTGCGAGATGTCAGTTATCCGTCGAATATGACATGGGCTGGTGTCCTTGAAATAGTCGGTCGCCTTTACGGAATACCTGAATATGTAGAAGAGGCGGCCAAAGTGCGTCAAACGGTGCTTAAACAGTCGTGGACCGGTAAGTGGTTCTGCGATAATGCCGTACGTCAAAAAGACGGCTCGCTTAAGCTTTCCGGCGAGTGCACCGAAACATGTCAGTATTATGCGTTCTTCTTCCGTACGGCCACTCCGGAGTCCCATCCCGAACTTTGGAAGACGCTTCTCAACGACTTCGGCCCTGCTCGCAGCAAGACCCGCAAATATCCGGAGATTGCATCGTCCAATGCGTTCATCGGCAATTTCTTGCGCCTTGAATGTCTTGCGCGCGAAGGGTATTCGGCAAAGATTCTTGAGGAAACCCGCGACTTCTTCCTTTATATGGCCGACCTCACGGGGACGCTTTGGGAGAATACGCATCATCACGCGAGCTGCAATCATGGTTTCGCCAGCCACGTTGTAGTCTTTTTGGTGCGCGATATGCTTGGGCTGCGTGAAATAGATTATATTTCAAAGACGGTCCGTTTCGACCCTCCGAAAAATCTTGAACTTAATCGCATATCGATGCGCGTGCCTGTTTCGGGTACGGAGTTTATCGACGCGTCCTGGGAAAAGAAGGCCGACGGTTCTATAAACGAAAAAATCGTTCTTCCCGAAGGGTGGAAGCGTAAATAACAGGTTAAACCAACGCCAATAGCAAATACCCGGCAATGAAGACTTCGCAATTCTGGTACCCGCTTCCGGAGCGGCTCATAGCTCAGCATCCCGCAGAGCGGCGTGGAACTGAAAAAATGATGGTGCTGCATCGCGACACGGGAATGCTGGAGCATCGTCATATCTCTGACATTGTAGAGTATATTGCACCTAACGACCTTATTGTCGTCAACGACACTAAAGTTTTCCCGGCCCGCCTTATAGGCAGGTGGGACGATACTCCCGGCGAAGTGGAACTGTTGATGGTCGCCGCCTCTCCGGCAGACGGCACCGAGATTCCTGTGGGGACTGACGATGGCCTTGACAGTCTTGTTTGGAACTGTATTATCGGAAGCGGCCGTAAGGCGCGTTCCGGGCAGGTTGCTGTTTTCGGCCCTGCCGGAGAGCTCCGGGCTACGCTTGTAAGGCCGCTTGCAGGCATCGGCATGTGGCAGGTTGAGTTCAGTTGCGAGACAAAACTTGCCGACCTTTTGGAGGAATTTGGGCGTACGCCAGTGCCGCCATATGTAAAGAGGGATGGCACCGCCGAGGAGGAAAGAGCCGATCGCGAGCGTTATCAGACTATTTATGCCGCTCATGTGGGGTCGGTGGCTGCACCGACTGCAGGGCTTCATTTTACGCCTGAAATTTTCGCCGCACTTGAGGCAAAAGGCGTTAAGCGCGTTGCGGTCACTCTGCATGTGGGTCCCGGTACGTTCCGTCCGGTAAAAGCGGAGAATATCGAAGATCATCACATGGACTTTGAGGCTTTTAATGTCTCAAGCGAGGCTGCAGAGGCGATTAACAGTTGCAAAAAACGCGGCGGACGTGTTTTTTGCGTCGGTTCTACAACCGTTCGTACACTCGAGACAATTGCGGCCTCCCGTGATGACGGATGTGTAGCCGCCGGCAGCGGAGCGAGCAATATTTTCATCTATCCGCCCTACAATTTCAAGGTGTGCGATGCCATGCTTACTAACTTCCATCTGCCGCAATCGACTTTGCTTATGATGGTTTCGGCTTTGGCCGGGCGCGAAAGAATGCTTTGCGCCTATGCAATGGCTGTCAGGGCCAATTATATGTTTTTCAGCTATGGCGATTGCATGCTTATCGTCTGATTTGATATACTAATATCTAATATGCCGCTTTTCGTGCCAAAAGATCGTAAATCGCTTTTCCGCCAATTTCTGGCCGGGATGTATGATGCTGTCGTGATTACCGATCCCAATGGTCATATAATTGAAATAAATTCCCGGGCAGAGGATCATTTCGGGTATATTGCCGAAGAGGTTGTTGACAAGCCGATCTCGTTTTTCATTCCAGGTCTGGCTCCACAAATCGTAAAGCGCCTTCGTAAAGGGCTGGATGATGGGCATCATATGATTATCGATGCCAACGGCCTTAATAAAGATGGTTCCAAATTCTTCTGCGAAGTCGCCGTTTCGATGATTGATTTAATGGAGCCCGACGATTTGGTTTTCACAATACGCAATGTCGAGCGCCGGCGTTTAATCCGTGAAATGCTCCGTTCCAAGGAGAGCGCTTTCTCGCTTTCTCACGCAGCGCTTTTTACATGCGATGCTGATGGGCATTTCACAAACGTCAACAAAGCCTTTCTCAGCATGTTCGGGCTCGAGAATGAAGAATCAGCAATGGAGAAGGTCTTTTCCGACTTCTTCGGAGACGATCCTTTGCCGGCCAATTTTGCAAAGGCGCTTATAGGTGAACAAACCGTAGCCGGCCTTGTTTCAGAGCCGGTTGACGGCGAGGATGCCGAAGAAATAGAAGTAGTGCTCGCCCCCGACCGTGATGGAAGTAAAATTAAGGGCGTAGTAGGTAGCGTTATCGAACTTTAGTAAAATGCGCAGCACACCACAGCATTCTGCCTCAATGGCGTCGTTGATTGTCAATAAGCCCGACCCGAAGCTTCTGCAGGATTTTCTTGCCCTTAAGTTCGGTCTTTCGCGCCGTACGGCAAAGGCTGTTGTTGATGGCCGCAGTGTGTGGGTTAACCGCAAATGCGTTTGGATGGCGCGTCATACTCTTAAGACCGGCGACAGCGTAGAGTTGCCAATGCAGGTTGTCAAAGGGGCGATGCGTCAGAGCGGGGCTGCGGCGTCGTCGAAGGATGCCGCCGAAAAGGCTTCGGCCAAGCGTCATATCAGAGTGCTTTGGCAGGATGAGTCGTATCTTGTTTGCGATAAGCCAACGGGCATAATAAGTTCGCAAGAGCCCAAGTCGGCTGAGTTTATTCTTCGCGTGCAGGAAAATATTCCCACATTGCAGGCGGTGCATCGCCTTGATCGGGATACGACAGGATGTTTGCTGTTTGCAAAGAATTTTGCGGCTTTTCAGGCTGCTGTCGATAAATTTAAAGTACATGGCGTTAAAAAACTTTACCACGCCATAAGCGTCGGCAAGTGCAAATTTGTCCATCAAAATATTGATGCTGAGCTTGACGGGCAGGCGGCGCTTTCTCGCGTCACTCGCGAAGCGGTGGGTGATGATGCCAGTTTTCTTAAGGTTTCAATTGAGACGGGGCGTACCAATCAAATACGCCGCCATCTTGCGCTTGCAAGGCTTCCCATAGCGGGCGACCGTGTATACGGGCTTAAAAACGCCCGCGATCCGCGGCTTATGCGTGTTCCAAGGCAGATGCTTCATGCCTCTACCATTGAAATGCCGCATCCGCAAAAGCCCAAGGCGACAATAAAGGTCCATTCGCCGCTTCCGGCCGATTTCAGGTCGGTCTTGAAGCTTTTCGGCATGGGCAAGTGATGGCGGCGCTTCTTGGGTTGCGCTTCGCCGGAAAAGGGATGTAATACACCGATTATGGCAAAGAACAGTTACGGCGCGGAAAGCATAAAGACTTTAGATCCGGTAACGCACATTCGCATGCGCCCGGGGATGTATGTCGGCGAGCCCGGCACGGGGGCGATGTATCACGACTGCATCTATATTTTGATGAAAGAGGTTATTGACAACTCGGTTGACGAGTTTGTCATGAATCATGGCAGCAAGAAGATTGATGTGACCGTAAATTACGACACGGGCGAGACGAGCGTTCGCGATTACGGGCGCGGCATTCCGCTCGAAAAGGTTGTCGACTGCGTCAGTAAGATGAATACTGGCGGC
>JAZOTG010000295.1:0-8542 GCA_045657505.1 Kiritimatiellia bacterium
TGCCGGTCTTGCCCGCAACCGAATACCCGTTCAGCCTCGCGCGGCGCGCCGTGCCGCCGACGGCGGCGACTCCAAGCATCATCTCGCGCACCTGACGCGCCGCCGACAGGCTTATCACCCGCTCTCCAGAACTATGCTTGCGCACTAACAGATTATTGCCGTTCACGTCGCGGATTGAATCAACAATGTACGGAGGCATCCTGACGCCGTCGTTCGCTATCGCCTGGTATGCCGACGCCAGCTGAATGGCCGACACCGCCACACCTTGCCCGATCGGAATGCGCGACCACGAGGCCTTGTCCCACTTGGAATAATGGTGCAAAAGGCCGTATTGCTCGCCGGGTATCTCTATACCTGTTTTACGCCCGAACCCGAATTTGTTCATGTATTCATAGACGCGTTTGGGCCCGAAATCATAACCGAGCTTACCTATTGCGACGTTTGAAGAATGCACAACCGCATCTTTAAGAGTCAATTTTTCGCCCATCGCATGACTGTCTCTCGGCAGCGAATAGTACTTGTATCTGCCATTGTGATCTTTTTCTCCGCGATCTGTCGAAAAAACCGTGTGCGGCGCAGCGTAGCCCGCATCGATTGCGGCGGCGGCGGTAATTACCTTCATTACGCTGCCGGGCTCGTAATTATACCCCACCACACGGTTGCGCCTCGCTTCGCCTGAAGCCGTGGAATATTTACGCGGATCGTAATCGGGATAGGATGCCATTGCCAAGACCCGCCCTGTGGCAACCTCAATTATCACACTCCACCCGGCCGAGGCTCCAAATTCAGCAATACCGGCAGAAAGCTCCTCTTCGACGTTTTTCTGAAGAAAATGATCGATTGTCAAATGTATGTCGCACCCGGGAACAGGCGGGATTTTTTCCTCTATTTTCTCCACTATGATTCTTCGATGCCCGTCTTTTTTGCCGCTTATTCTTCCCGGTGTGCCTTTAAGATAACGGTTGTATTTAGCCTCGAGGCCTTCAACACCTTCGTTCTGCTTGTTGACGCCGCCTAAAACATGGCAAAGACGGTTGCCTTCAAAATACCGTCTCTCGTTTGCGCTCTTTACCACCACGCCGGCAACCTTCGTCTTGTTTGTCAGAACCTCATACGCCCGCCTGTCATCCGAAACCTTAAGCAACTGATACCTGTTGGCGTAGTTCTCTATCATCGAGAACACCTTCTCGCGGGGCAGACCCAACATATCGGCGATCGTGCAGGCCTGCGCCTTCGGTGTGCGCGGGCGCTTCGCCGACCTCGCCTTGACCACGCTTTGCGTCATCGCCACGGGATCGAGGCGATACTCCCAGCACGGTGTCGACTTTACAAGAGGATAAATATCGCCGCTTGAGGATTGGCAGTAAATGCCTCCGCGAATACTGGGAATCTCCTCTGTAAAATCATAGTTCGGCAAACGCTCCACGTCAATTACAAAATGCGCTTTTACAAGCGATGCGCCGGCATACAGCGCAATGAACAACAATATTACGACAGGAGACCAAAAACGGAACTTTTTATTTCCAAATTTCATCAGTGCCTAATCAACGCGTCGCCCGCTTTGATGAACGCATGCCCCCACCGCCGAACTGCGCAGTGCTGCGCTCCTGCGCTCTGCGCTGCAAAAGCGCGACTGATGTCTGGCTTGGCAGAACGCTCCCGTTGCTGTCCATGCGGATAATCTGATTCGGCTTTGGATAATACATCGCCATGCCCCTCTTGATAAGAGCGCGCTCGAGATTGCCAGAAGCCTTGGCCGCCTCCCATCTTGCGATATTGCGATCGAGTTCTGCCTTGCATTGCGTGAGGACCCGCTCTTTCTCGTTGATCGACTTGACAAGCCTTGTGCATGTCGACTTTGAGAAAAGATTCATCACCACCACGACGACAATGGTAAAGAGCACGCTGACAAAGCATGTGCAAAGAGTAGAGACCAAATTCATCTTGCTCGAAACAAGCGCGTTTTTCTTCATTTTCATTCCTCCGTCAACTCTATCACACGCAGCTTTGCACTGCGCGAACGGACATTTTGCCGTGTTTCTTCATCTGTAGCTTTTATTGCCTTGCGCGTAACGGCAGATGCACGGGGCATCTCGCCTTCCCACCGCACACCACCTTGCTGGAGTGAGACGAGACGGCCTACATGCGAAGCAAAAAAATGCTTAACCACCCTGTCTGTGAGCGATTCAAAAGTTATGACCGCAAAGCGCCCCCCGGGGGCCAGCAGCGAAATGCCATCGGCGAGAGCTCTCTCAAGCTCCCCCATTTCGTCGTTTACCTCCATGCGGAGCGCCTGGAACACGCGTGTAGCGGGATGCTTGCCTGAACGGCGGGGCGCAAGGCCTTCGACAAATTCGGCCAGTTGCAACGTAGTTTCAAACGGTTTTTTTGAACGCGCCGACACAATCGCCTGTGCAATTCTGCGGGCCTTAGGCTCCTCACCCCATTCGCGGAAAATCCGTTCAAGATCCTCCGCGCTTGAAGTGTTTACCAGTTCTGCCGCGCTTTGTCCTCCGCTTCGATCCATCCGCATGTCAAGGGGTCCGTCGCGGAGAAAGCTGAACCCACGTCCGGCTTCATCAAGTTGAGGACTTGACACACCCAAGTCAAGTAAGATGCCATCTGCCTTCTCCCATCCGTTTTCAAGTGCAATTCGCTTTATGTCACCGTGATTACCCTTGGCCAATGTCAAACGGCCAAACAGTTCGCCGCCCGCTTTTGCCGCGGCAGATACTTCTTCCAGCGCCTGGGCGTCACGGTCAATACCAAGAACATACGCCCCGCGGGCAAGTATTTCTCTCGTGTGACCGGCACGGCCGAGCGTACCGTCAATATATCTGCCGCCGGCTTTTATCGCAAGGGAACCTACTGTTTCTGCAAGAAGTACGGGCATATGACCTGTCGTATTAGTCATCGTACCCCCTTATCAGAAACCGGCCATTTCAAGGGCCTCGCCAAGAGCGACCTGATCGACAGCATCGGCCGCGCCAAGTACTTCAGGATTCCAAAGCTTAACCATACGCACCGAACCCACCATCGCGACAGTCGTCGTCAGGTTCGCAAACCGAAGGAGCTTGTCGCTGACGCGGATTCGACCTTGAACGTCAAGCATAGGCTGCTCTGCACTACCGCCGATCACCTGAAGCGCACGGTTGAGCGCCGGATCAAAGAGCGCTTTTTCGCGCAGCTTCTCATGAAGAGCCTCCATCTCTTCTTTGGGCACAAGATTAAGGCACCCTTCTTTATGATCGGGCAATACATAAACATAATCAGGTTCGCCCATAACAGCACGCCATTCACGAGGAATGGTAAAGCGCTTTTTTGGATCTAAAGCATGATCAAAGCGACCCACCAAGACGCCTGAAGATACTTTAGTCGGCTGAGCGACACTCTGTTTGCCTATTTTTGACATTTCGTGACATTATTATACATCCTTTGACACTGAAAAACAATAAGATATTTTAAAAAAATGATTTTCTCAATTTTTTTGAAGTTTTGATTTGAGTGATGATTTGAGCGAGGCGAGTTGAGAATGCGCGAATAGGTGAGAAGAAATGAGATAAGTGAGAATTTAGCCGCGTTAACTGCGGCATTTTTTGTAGTTATAGGCGGCCAGAAGTGAGAATTGCCAAAACTCATAAAATGAGAATATTTGGCTAAAAATAGCGGAAAAACAAGGAAAGTATCAAATTGTTGAGAAAACAATTGAATTCTTTCTGCACGAAAAGGCACAGAATTTTAAGGGCCTTAAAGGTGGTTTAAGGCACAGAAAAAACCCCTTGCAACGGTGTCGCAAGGGGTTTGTAAGGTCAATTTAAGAGTCTTGCATCAGAGCCAATTGACTCTAAAAGGAATCTTGGCGTAATAATCGGCCGGAACTTCCTGGCGGATCACGATTGGTCCATTAACTTCGTAGCAGACATGGGGCGAAAACGAAGAGCGCGCTTGCCACTTGCGCAGCAGTCGGCGACGGTGCGTGTCGAGCATGGCGAAGACTCTCTTTGCATCGGTGATAGTGAGGTCAACCCAGTAGCCGTTATCGGATAAACTGCGGCCGTTGGGCAGTCGCGCCTGGTCGAGCAAGCCGCCGAGGTAAGCCTGTGCTTCAGCAGGATCGCCGCCTTTAAGCTGCATAAGTTGAAGTGAGAGAACTTTGATGAGATAAGCCCATCTTTTACAAAAAAAAACAGGCTCCCACGCCCGCCAATCTCTTCCGACATCTGCAAGTGCAAATCACTTGCACGCCGTCGGCTGGGATGGCAAAGGTAGGAGCCTGATTTTATTTATCGAACAATAATCTTCAAACCGCTGGATATAAGCTTAACACCCTGTGCATCTCTCTTTAATGCATACCCGCGCTCCTCGGTAAGTTTGTCCATCACAAACTTGACGCTGGCATCGGGAGCAGAATCCCATGTAAGCAAGTATTCGTTTGCGAGAGTCTTTACGTCCAACTCCGAAATATCGACTGTAATCGTAGATTCTTCGACAAACCTAACCGACTTAAACGGCGAGTTTGCGCTATCGCCAGTCATAGCACATGTCAAATGGAACGGCATCTTTCCTTCCTCCGTTCTATTTTTAAGATTTATTGTAGAGCCAGGCATCATTGTGCAACCGTAGAACACATCGTTGTCTGCAGGAATGAATGCGCCAAACACTTTAATCTCTTCCGTACTGTCACCTGCAATAGCAGAAGAATTGCCATGGGCCGGCTCATAATCACGCATGTTAAACGGAGCATAGATTCTATGCGGCGTCTCAATTCTGAAATCAACCGTCTTAGCCATAATCTCACCATTAGCATGTGCACGATTTTTAACTCCGGCAAGGAAGTTATCATGCCCCTTTATCGTTATTTTTCCATCACCATTAATCGTAGTATTGCAAATCTTAAAGAACCATGAAACGTTAATGGTAAGATCATGATTGCCAAGATCAATTGATGTAGGAGGATAACCGCTGCTACCCGTACCATTTCCGAAAACGCCCCATGGAGCTATGCCAACAGTATTCAATACCGAACCTTCGGCCGTAATCACGATATTAGTAAACATGCCGCCGTCAGCATCATCAAAGCCACCAAGAGAGTTCTGCAGCGTGCCGCCCGCAAGAATCATCTTGTAGCCGCCCCAACCGCACCTCTGCGCAATATCGAACACCGCGCCAGACATAACCTCGATTTCGGCAACCGCAGCGTCAGACGCAGGAATGCCGAATAAATTCCCCTCAATTTGCTTTTTCGCATTGAGCGAACCTTGTCTAACCTCCGTGCCACCGGTATAAAACTGCGTACGGGTAGAAACGAACGTACCCTCTCCCGACTTGACGAACTTAATATTTCCGCGAATCGCGGCTGTCGCGTCTGAGATTGTCGTGCCACGCGCAACCGAGACAATAAGTGTTGCGGCCGTCTCTTCGGAGTTTACAATTTCGGCATTGGGATATTTGTCATTCGAAAGATCAACAACCTCAAGAGTATGTCCCTTAAGATCGATAACCAGCCCGCTGCCGAACATTATAGACCCTAAATTATGGAAATCTGCATCAGCCTCAAGTTCAATCTTCTCGACATAGAGACCAGGCAGACGGTTCGCAACAACATCGCCGTCTTCATCATAACATGTCCAGGCGGACGGGTCGGACGCATCTGCTCCGCCCTTCCAAACTGCGCGAACAGGAACAACACTGTTAACAAGCAGCTTATTGCCGTCATCTGAAAGCGTGAAAATATGATCGCCCCCTATAACCGCTACATAATCAGTAACAAAGTTGCCACCGTCGGGCAGATTTATTTTGCCGCCCAAAGATATTTCGGCATACTCCTTGTTCGCAAGATTGGACCCGTCAATTACAAGCCTTGAGCCTTTAAGCATTGTAAGTTCACCCTCAATTGAGCTGCCTGGTTTAAGTGCAATATTTGCATTGGCTCCCAAAGTAAGCGACGGGAATGCCTGCGCCGACGCAAACAACAGCGTACCTGCGCCATATACGCGCACATCGCCCGTTACGCCTGCCGCCATCGTTGCCGTCACGCCATCGTTGACAAAGAATCCGCTCTCGCCAATTTCAAGCACCCCACCGCTAAGCATCATATCAGCCGTAAAGCCAACGCCGCGCGCCGAAGCACCTTCCGCCGGCACTGCAGCATTCTCACCGAACACGCGATATTTGTCAGCGCCCCATTCCAAGTCTCCAGCGCCGGCCCAACCGCATTTACGCGTCCATTTGTTCTCCAGCCTCTTGCGCAAGCCAATGCGGGTAAGCCCCCAAACCTCATTTGTCAAAATAATCAATTCGGAAATTGCTCGCCCACCATTACGGTGATCGCACCATCTGTCGCCTGCTATTGCAGCTGCAATACAATCCTTTGATGTTAATGCATCAAAGACGTGCATTCCATATGGGGGATAACTAGCTCTAACATCTACAACCTGGCCATCACAAGCAAGGGTTCCGCTGTCAAAACCATTGCCATAGCCTGCTGCGTACTGACCGTTGCCTCCACGGTGAAAATGATAAACACCATCTTGATCGGCCGTCATTCGCGGGTCACCGAGGAAAAACGCTTTTGAATGACGCTGAATATCCATGACCCAAAAGATTGTGCGGATATTCGTCAAGCGCTCAAAGGCTAAGTCGATATCAGAGGACACCTCCCCCATAAGAAATGCAGGGACTCCATTCGTAATACCATATGAACCGTAATTCATATTATATGGATTGCCGTCCAAATATCCCTGCGGATAATAGAACAAGTCTGCGCCGGCACCCTTATTCTTCCAGCCGGTGATATTGCCGTCGGTATAAACAAAATTATCGGGAGACGACGCATCAACATGAACTGGAGCAATGGAGTCGATATACTCCTCCGAAGGTGCCCACTTGTCGAAAAGATATTCCTCTATACGCCTACGGGCAGAATCGGGCAATTCAAAGTTGTACGTAAATAATTCTGCAACACGCTTTCCGCCGTGGCGATTTTTTTCACTGCGGTCTTGCCCGAGATAATACCAACGGCAGTTTTCCGGCATGTTGAAAACATAAACACTCAGTGCGCCCGGCTTCTCGGGCTTGTTGTCGCGAGAAGTGACAGGCATTCCGTTGCACCACGGTGAACCGCCGGCTTCTGGCGCCGGCCAATTCCACGATTGATAATAAAAGTATCTGCCACCATCACCGCGATGAAATGTATAATCATCCTGATCACCAAGCCAAAATGCCTGTTGAGAATCATCAACATCTGCCACCATAACAACTGCACGCGTGTCGGTAATGCGAGTTGTAAGCTTAAGGTCGATCCCGCTTGTTACCGCTCCAGCATCAAATACAGGGCACCCGGCTACCGAGCCGACCGTGCCATATTCAGTAAGGTTAAAATTATGATTGATATGAGCGAGAAAATGGTTGTCGTTGCCGGAAAGGTCGTCCCATTGCACGACTTTTGACGACCCCTCACCTTCGTAGTGGAAACTATTTGCTACAGATGCATCAAAATGCACCTGTGCCATGTTAAGAAGGTCGTTTACCGATAACTTATCGGCCCAACTCCACTCCTCCTCAAACCACTTCTGGCGAAGATACTTTTCAACACTAACACGCTCTTCATCTGTAAGAATACGAGGAAGCGCAATCACCTCACACAAACGCTTTCCGCCATGACGACCGTCAATATTGCGGTCACTGGCGAGAAATTTTACAGTAGGCAAATTAGATGTATCATCGCACTGGTAGACAATAACATTGTATTTTGACGGTGGAGGTGTAGTTAAAGGATTGGCGACTTTTTCGCCATTTGTCCATATTGAGTAGTTACCAGTTTGCCCATGACCCGAAGCATACGAATCTTTCGATTCACGGCAAAAACGCTGAGCACCTCCATCGGGACCGCCCAAGAGACAAGCACACTTCTCGTAATCAAGCTCCGTAACAAAAAAAACTGTCACAACATTTCTCTGCGTCTCTTCAAATGTCATGTCGCAATTTTTGCCAATGCTACCAAAATCAACTGCAGGCTTACCAGCCGCCATACTGCTATTACTTGCCGAGGTCATAACAGGATTAACGCCGCGACTCGTTGTAGCGACAGGATAACCCTCACCACGCACATCAGGCCAAGAAGAAACCTCTTGCCCGGGCAATTGCGTGAGCATAGACGCATCAAGCCAAAATATTGCCTCGTTCTTTACGAAGGATGGTGCAGTTGCGGCAAACAACGGCATCCCTATAGCAACTAATGCTACAGCGATTATTTGTTTTATTCTCATACGAGTTTTCCTATTCTTGTTGATTAATCATTACACCTATTAAGCGTACGATACAATATGATTGAATTTTCCTTTTGCTAGATATTATAACAAATTTCCATTGAATTTTGAAAAAAAAAATATAAAAACTGGGACAAAAAGTAACAACAACTAAATGTAATCGGTTAGTCGAATGTGCGGACTAACGCCGCCCATCCGACTAAGGTGTTTGGCAGTGTGGACTTCCTATTGTTTTAAAACAGCCGTTCCGTATGCCATTTAATCAAAAAAAAGAA